>NZ_JAGHZN010000099.1:0-8405 GCF_017746735.1 Roseofilum sp. Guam
CCGTCTGCTCTTTGTTGTTGGCGATCGCGCTCCAACTCAGCATTCTCTGCTCTGTCTCGCTCTAGTTCTTTTTCCTGACACTGGCGATCGCGCTATAATCGTGAAGTTATACAATCGATCGCTCCAGCTATGAGTATGGATATTGTCATTACTCTGAATTCAGAATTGGAAACATTACTTCGTGCTAAAGCCACTCAGCGAGGTCAAGATATTAACACAGTAGCATCTGAGTTATTAGCTCATGTTTTAGCTGGAGAAGAGCAAAGCTCTCCAGTGCAAGAAAAGTCCTCCAGAACCAAGGTTCAAATTTTTAAGGATTTATTTGATGACGAGACCTCTGTACCCATCAACTTAGATTTAGATAGCGATCGGGCGAAATGGGAATATCTACAGGAAAAACATGATTTATGAAAGTATTACTCGATACTAATATTATTTTAGATTATGCTCTTGAACGACAACCCTTTTTCTATGATAGTGAAGAGATTTTTACAGCGATTCAAAATCAGCAAGTAACTGAGTATGTTTCTGCCTCTACTCTTAGCGACTTATACTACATCATCCGTAAAAAGAAGGGAAAAGAATGGGCGATCGCTTTCGTGAGTCGTTTGGTTGATTTGTGTGAAGTAGCCAGATGCGATCGCCAAACCATTGACATCGCTCTAAAAGCAAATTTTAATGATTTTGAAGATGGGATTCAATATGGTGCTGCCATTGTCAATCAATTAGATGCGATTATAACTCGAAATATTCAAGATTTCCCCGTTACTGATATCCAAATTCTGACGAGCGATCGCCTGAGAGAACAAATTAGCGATCGCCCAGAGTGAAACGACAAAGAACGGAGCCTACAAAGAATCCGGATCGATATTTAACTGTCGCAGTTTCTCCCGTAGCTCTTGTAAATCGGACTTGGCGCGATCGCGCTCTAACTCAGCACCGTCTGCTCTTTGTTGTTGGCGATCGCGCTCCAACTCAGCATTCTCTGCTCTGTCTCGCTCTAGTTCTTTTTACGCTGGCGTTCGGCTTCCTGACACTGGCGCGATCGCGCTCTTGCGTGACATCCTCATAAGTTCTAAACACTTCCCCAGTCGGCGCGAACACCTGCAACTCTTGCTCACTGGTACTAAAACTCACTCCCAATAAAGGACTTCTCCAACCCTCCATTTGAGGAATTTCGGTTAACCTCCCCCCACTTCTCAACCATCCTTGCAGTTGATTGAGTTCCGGATCGTAGACATAATATTCTTCCACCCCATAGTAATCGTAAAACCGAAACTTATTCTCCATCCCTCCTTTGTCATTGCTCGGTGAGACAATCTCTATCGCCACTTGAGGCACGATATTTCCTTCTTCCCATTGTTTATAAGAACCTCTATCTTTTTTCTCCACTCCCAAAACCACCATCACATCTGGTGCTTGACTGAACGGTAATTTTTCTTCTACTGCCGTTAACGTTCCCGCCTTTCTGGGATACCACAACAAATCCCCAGCCACAAACACATCTTGTCGCTCTTTAAATAGAACCGATAATCCGCCGACAATCGTTGTCATTAAACGAAATTGAACCGTATTATCCGCCATCGGTTTGCCATCACTTTCTGGGTAGAGTCGAGCTTCAATTTGCGCTTGAGAAAGCAATTCTTGTACCATTGTTTTCACCTTCCTATCCCGTTTTGAGGATACCATAACATCAGCACTCCCCCACTCCCCCACGACAGCGCAAAGCGCTGTACCTATTCCCTATTCTCTGGAGAACTGGGCAAGGTACTCGAATCTACTACAGGAACACCATCACGGAGTTTAACCACCCCTTCCGTGACAATGCTTTCACCTCCCTGTAAGCCTTCCTGCACTACAAAGCTTTGTCCAGTAATACTGCCTAGAGTGACTGGGGTTTGGGTCGCGACTTTTTGCCCTTCCGATTCATTCACGACAAACACAAAAGCTTGGTCACCAATGCGCGTAACTGCTGTCGTGGGAATAGTCACACTGGATTTGTCTTCCCAAACCACTTTTGCTTTGACTAATTGATCGGTACGCAATTGATTTTCGGCATTGGCATAGATGCCTTTAATGGTAATGGTTTGGGTCTCAGCATCAGTTTGTGGTGAAATGAACGACACGGGTATAATTCCAATGGGTTCATTTTGTTGAGTCTGCAACTCAATTCGGGTGCCAATGCGGACTTGGGATAAGCGGTCAATGGGAATCTGGATCAGGACTTCTAAAGGTTGGGATTGACTGACAGTAGCAAGAAGGGTTTGGCTATCAACAAAATCCCCAACGTTGACTGGCACATTGCCTACGGTTCCTGAAAATGGGGCGTTAATTTCATAAAATCCTAAGCGAGCTTCTTGTTCGGCTGCTTGTTGCCGAGTCCGTTGCAGTTCTTGTTGCGCACGAGCAATTTCAGCCTCCGCCCCAGCGATGACTTGATCTTGGGCGGCGAGTTGAGCATCTACGGAGGCAATCAGGCGATCATATGCTCGGCGACTACTGACGACGGTTGCTTGAGCCGCTTCAATCACTTTATTTTGGTTTTCGACATCCGCTTGCGCTTGTAGATAAGAGCGTTCGGTTTGATCGGCAGTTTCTTGAGAAACTGCTCCATTGTCAGCGAGGGATTGATAGCGCTCATTTTCTAAGGTTTGGTAATCGAGTTGGGCTTGCCGGCGGTCGAGTTCAGCTTCTTCGGAAAGTAGGGTAGATTTGGCGTTTTCCCAGTCGGCACGGGCGGAGTTGAGGTCTTTTTCGGTGGCAATGCGGGCGCGATCGGCGATCGCCGATTGCAGGTTGCTTTTAGCCGTTTCCACGGCGGCTGTAGCCGATCCCACTTGCGCCAGTTGGGAATTCACGGCTGCCTGTTGTTCAATCGGATCGATAATAAACATCTGTTGTCCAGCGGTGACGCGATCGCCTAAATCCACATATCGCTCTAAAATATTCCCACTCACCCTAGGGCGCACATTGGCAATCTCTCTCGATACCAAAGACACATTATATTCTGTACCCTCGCTGACCCGCCCCGATTCCACCTCTCCAAAGACTACTGGAACCGCAGGACGAGGTGTTGCCTGTACTTGTTCTTTGCCACAAGAGCCTAACAGCATAGCACTGGCAATCAGGGGAAGAATCTTAAACGCAGGATGAATAGGATAATTGTTCATGGCAGGGATTATGCTAGAGCGTTCTTTTAACGCCAACCATTTTAGCTTCTGTCTGGTAAAGAGGCCCCATGACTTAAAGATAATTTGGTAATTGAGTGGGCAGTGATGCTTACGTTAGAGGGAGATCTTAGAGAAATAGGATGACTGATTTGCCATTACCGACTACTTATTTGAGTGAGCAATTTCTTTTGGCGAGAACGTTGTTTTAATTGTTGTAAACTCTGCTGTAAATGAGAAATCGATTCAGATTCTATGCCCCCATAGCGCCATTGCACATAGGCTTGGGGAATCCTGTCAATTACGTTTGCTGTTTCTGAGCCATACTTACCCCGCAAGCTTTCGGCATATTCTTGAGGGGTTTGTGCTGGATGTTTGGGATAACCGGCTTCCCTAAGAATGTCTAAGTATTGTTGATAAATTCGCTCCACGGGATGGAGTTTAGAGAGCCATCTTTGCCGTCTCCACTGTTGCCATTGCTTAAATAAGACCCAGAGCAAAAAGGAGATCGCGATCGCTAAGATTGAACCGATAAAGAAACCCGTCCAGCCACTGGAAATCAATTGCCACAGACGAATTAGTGACCGGACTAAAACGGTCATAATAAATGCCCCGATCGCCGTAAGAGCATTTTTCACCGGAGACGGTAACCAACCCGCAACCCAATTCCAAAACTGACGCAGGACGCTAAAGCTTTGATAATCAGAAATTGAGGGCGGAATTAGGGGATGACCGGGAATCGGGTCAAAGCTAAACCAACCATACTCTGGAAAATAGACTTCTGTGAGGGCAAAGGCATCAATATTACGAACCACATACAATCCGGTAAAGGGGTTAAATTCTCCTGGCCCAAAGCCAACAGCTAGACGTGCCGGAATACCAATTGCTCTCAACATTATGGTTAACGTAGTAGAAAAGTGATCCGGATAGCCACCGTTATATTTGAAGAGAAAGGCTTCTACCAGGTCTTCATTGCCATCAAAAAAGGGTAATTCTGGCTCCAGACTATAGCGTTGTTTCAAATATTGAGCCAGATACAGAGCTTTTTCATAGGGATCGGTTAAGGGATTTTCTGAAGTGGCTAACGCTTCTTCTGTTTTCTGACGTACCCGCTCTGCAATTTCTGGAGGAATTTGCAGATACAGGTCACGAATATCTTGCGGATACTCAGTCGAGGCTTCCCGCAAAACCGAGCGATCGCGATAGGGAACCTCAGAAATTACAGTATAGGTTAATCCTTCTCGTAGGTTAAGGGGCGATCGCAATGCTCCATGTTTATCTATCCCCACTTCTCGCGTAGGAAAGTAGAGATCCTCAACTTGATATAACGCCGGTATCAGGTTGGGTAAACGTTGAACCACCGTATAGGTTTGCACCACTTCCCGACTTCTGGCTAATGAAGAAATGCGAGGCATGTAAAATTTATACGACCAAGATGGGCGTTCAACCAATGCTGTACCCTCTTGCTCAATTTCCCATCCTTGACCGGTATAGCGATCGAACCCTAAAACTCGCCAAAATCCTTCTGCTTGAGAGCGAACCCGTAACATCACCTTGGGAGTCAGTTGGCCTCTCAAATTCTGGTTGATTTGACTATTAAAACCGTAGTAAAAGGTCTCATCCATTTGACCGGCTCCCTCACTAGGGGCTTCTCCCCCGCCCCCTTCACCTTCTCCATCCTCGGCGGTTTCTGGGTTGATAATGGTTCCTGGCAATCCCTGAAAGCTTTGTTCTTCTTCTTGCATTAAAGGAGGTGCGCTGACTGGGAAATTGCGTAATTGATAGCCGGGAACCCTAGGAAAGGCCGCAAACAGAGCCATGCCTAATCCTAAAATCACTAAGAGCATAAATCCCAATTGTTTGGGCGCTAGTTCTGGTGCTAACGGGGTACGCTTACGAGTCGTCGAACGCCAATTCCAGGTGAGAGGCGATAATCCAAGCCGCGAGCGATAATCTAAAACCAGAGTAGGCAGGGCAATGACTAGGAATAGGAATAAGAGGGGGGAAAAGGCTAAGGTTTGGCTCAGAGTTGCAGCGACACCAATTAAAATCAGCCCGATCATCATCGAATAGCCCAAGTCTTTGCGGCGTGGTAAGTCGAAACTATGTAAGACTTGGAGATGAACCAGTAGTTCAGCCAGAACCAGTCGGGTATCGTTGAGTTGAGTAAACAGGTTTCCGAAAAATACAAAGAGGGCAATTAACATGCCAATAGCGATCGCAAATTTCGTGACTACATTGCGATCCTTGCGTCGATACCAACTCCACAGGGCCCCGATCATACCCACGGGAACAGCCCACAGACTCATTTGGGTCCCTGCCGCTACATCGGTGGCCATAATTCCCACACTCACTAAACCCTGAACCAATATTCTTAAGAACATGGATTCTTCAGCCACGGGTTTTGGAAGGCGCTCTACATGCTTCCACAAGTCCGATAAGAAGGGAAATTTTGATCTCTGGCGCGTCCCTGATGAGTTTGCCATAGGTTATATCTGGTTACGCTTGCTAATTTAAAGCTAAGAGCTAGTGTAACAAGATTTTTTGTCTTTGGTATCTGAAGTCAGGGTTAAGATCCCGTATGGGTCGGTTGAATAGCAAACATCAGGGGCGCTTCAGGATTGCTTTCTAGCTCAATGACCAAACTGTAGGGGCGCTCTCCAACAATATCAAATAACTCTACACTTAGATATCCAGGATCACAGCGTTTGGAAATGGCCTGTCTACCTTCACCTTGGAACTGCACTGTTCCGGCACAAGGCAGCAACGCTTCTACCCGGAGTTGAGACTTCTGTTCGGTCTGGGTATAATTAGCTGCAACTTTCAGCCATCCAAGTTCCGTTTCCCAGTTCCGTTCTATGGCGGCTTGATTGACAACGGGGGTTAGGGTTAGGGTTTGGAGGATTTTTTGGGCGGCTAATAGAGAAAGGAGCATTTTTTGCGATGGCTGGGCTTCCTCATATACTAAAGTCGGACGAGATTTTTGGGGAGAGCGCAATTCACCCAATAATAAGGGACGGGCTATCCGGTTTAAAGTCAGAAACTGATTGGGAAATAAATTTTCTACTGCTTGCACCAATTTTGCCCCCTCTTCCAGAGTAGACTGGGCAACTTGCTGACATTGATCGAGTAATTGAGTCAGCAAAGACTCAGGGAGTTGTACAGGAACGGGAAAATTTAACTGTTTGAGCTGTAGCATCCAAGGTTGGGAAAGAACAGGGGGAGAGGATACCACATCACAGGGGTCATCCTCATAGTCCATCATCGTTGTTTCCCAAGGAAATAAGGGAAGATTCGATTGCATTTCAGCTTGAATTCGTCGCTTTAATAAAGCCTGGAAACGGTCTTGCACGGCGGGGATCTCTCCTATCTCTAAAGGTTGGCCCTCTGGGGTTAAATGGGGGGGATAGATGCCATCGATATCTTCAGACTCTAAGGGATCGAGTGCCTCCCAATCCCAAGATGATTCATCGGGTTGATCTATCCATCGGGATGGATTGGGATCGGAATGGGAACTTGATGCTAGTTCTTCTGAAACTGGGGAAGAGTCATCCAATGGAGGATTGAGGAGCCAAGTAAAAAGGGCTTCAATTTTGGCTTCTGGGTCTTTATTCATGGCAAATTTTGAATTCTCCGGATAATTAGGCATTGCGGATCGCCCAAGCTTTTGCTAGGATTCTGATCCATCGTTTTTGAATTTGAGTGAGTGTACAGTCGAGTTGATTAGCGATCGCTTCATCATCAACCCGATCTTGTTTCAGATTAAGGTGTTTCCTCTGCTCTTCGGTAAGCTTATTGGTAAAAATTTCCCACTCTTGAGGCATTAGCCCTAAGTTTTGTTCTAAACTTGCTTCTAACCATTCATGTACTAATTGCCAATGGGGCCCTAGGGCAAACCGTTCTAAGTGATATTTAAACCGTTGTTGTAGATAATCCCGTTCCCTAGGCGTAATCTCTAAAATCCATTCAATTTGTGAAGTGGCTAAATCCAGTAAACGGAAGACGAAATAATCGGCACATTTTTGCTGACTGCGTTCTTCTAGATACTCTAAAAGCATTTGCACAACTTTTTCAGTAATTTCATCGGCTTCTGGGATCTGTACCTGGTTACTGATAGCCTTACGGACTTGAGAGAGTGCAGGACTTGACCACTCGGAAGTGGAGTCCGAACTTCCTCCTTCTGAAGCGGTTTCAATATCGACTAGCTCTTCTGGAGGTTGTTGCTGAGAAAAGGTTTGCGCTCGTAAAATAATCAGTTGTTGCGAACGATTCCCTTTCAGACGAATTCGGCGTTTAGCATAGCGCTCTGCAAAGGCCATGAATTCAGCAATGTCTAACCGAGTTTTTGGATGATAGGTGAGGGGAAGTTCGGTTTCACGGCGAAAGGCATTGAAGGCTTCGAGGTAAAAGGCTTGTAAAAAATCCTCAATTAACGTGGTGCGAGCTGTATAACTGGCTGACCGATAAGATGGATTTATATAACCATAAACGATCGCCGCTAAGGTACTATGGAGGTCTTGACGACCCTTAACCGATCCTTGCTGGTAATAATGTAAACATTGTTTAAGGCGAAGTTGAGCCAGCTTTTTAGCCCACTCTTCCACTTCCCCTGACATTTGAATCCGTTGACTCTCCACGCAAATTCGAGTCACTTCAGTCGCTAACCGATGGGCGACTTCCCGACAGTTATGTTGTCCCGCTTGGGTTGAATTCTGGAGTTGTTGCCATAGGAGTTCAAATATAGTTGTAAAAATCTGCTCCACAAGTCCCTTTATACCCCCCTAACCAAAGTGATTTGCTTAGATGAACGTAACACACCTTGGGTTGAGCTGCTTTTAGAAGAGGTTAATTCTTGCCGGTTGCTTCTTTCCATAGGCTAGACTAGGGATATAGTACACTCTTTTCTGTCACTCTCCGAGGAATTAAAATAGAATAATTTAGAAGCTCAATGGCTGAAAACAAGACATACTAATGGATGTAGAGTTACAGTTCTTAAAACATTTCCAGAAATAGCTAAATAATAAAAAAACGCTGCTCTCTCAACTGAATGAATTAGTACCTTGGGAGGAATTTCATCCAATCCTCGAACAAATTCATGACCGTGAACTCTCAAGTAATGCCGGTCATAAACCCCTAGACGTTATCTTAATATTCAAGTTAGTTATCCTACAAAAATTGTTCAATTTAAGTGACGATCAATTGGAGTACCAAGTCAATGATAGACTCTCGTTTATGAAG
>NZ_JAGHZN010000100.1:0-13960 GCF_017746735.1 Roseofilum sp. Guam
CTTGCTGACTATCCACCTTTATATCCCGAATGTGCCAAAGGCACTCTGGGAAAGGGGTTTAGGTCAAACGGGTCGCACCGTAGCTCTGCTGCATTTGCCTTGGGCAACTTGAGAAACAGCTCTGAGCAAATCATTAATGCTCTCCTGCCACTGCTCCAGGATAAGAATTCGATTGTGCGTCGCTATGCTGCATTTGCCTTGGGTAAGTTGGGAAACAGCTCTGAGCAAATCATTAATGCTCTCCTGCCACTGCTCCGGGATAAGAATTCGGTCGTGCGTCGCTATGCTGCCTATGCTTTGGGCAATTTGGGAAGCAGCTCTGGGGAAGTCATCGATACCCTCTTGCCACTCCTTCAGGATGGAGATTTCTATGTGTGTATTTCTGCGGCCTCTGCCTTGGGCAAGTTGGGAAGCAGCTCTGGAGAAGTCATTGATGCCCTCTTGCCACTGCTCCAGGATGAGAATTTTGTTGTGCGTGACTCTGCGGCCTCTGCCTTGGACAACTTGGGAAGCAGCTCTGGAGAAGTCATTGATGCCCTCTTGACACTGCTCCAGGATGAAAATTTTGTTGTCCGTATCTCTGCGGCCTCTGCCTTGGGCAAGTTGGGAAACAGCTCTGGGGAAGTCATCGAGCACCTCTTGCCACTGCTCCAGGATGAGAATTTTGTTGTGCGTGACTCTGCGGCCTCTGCCTTGGGCAAGTTGGGAAACAGCTCTGGGGAAGTCATTGATGCCCTCTTGCCACTGCTCCAGGATGAAAATTCTGACGTGCGTATCTCTGCGGCTTCTGCCTTGGGCAAGTTGGGAAACAGCTCTGGGGAAGTCATCGAGCACCTCTTGCCACTTCTCCAGGATGAGAATTTTGTTGTGCGTATCTCTGCTGTTTCTGCCTTGGGCAATTTGGAGAAAAAATATACTGATCTTGTTCCACGCCTTGTGGAATGGATTTCTGAGCATCAAGATTCAAAGTATGTTGGTCGAGGCATTGATGTGCTGTGCGATTTAGTGGCAGAAGGTTAAGAATAGGGAATAGGGAGTTGCAATGACAACTGTTTCACTAAACTTAGAATTATGCCCAATCCGCTTTGCTGTTCCCTGTTCCCTCTATTCCCCCATTCCAGGACAACAGAGCGCTAGACCAAGGTCAACGAGTTGGTAAAGTCAACGCTGGCAAATGCCGTTGCACCCACCGCAAACCCTTGACCGGAAATACTGCCACCGACAAAGACGCTACTGGTGACCGAAACATTACCGGTAATGTTCACCTGAATATTGGCAGTGCTAAAGGTCAACTGTGCTGGAGATACCCCATTCACTACACCCAAGACGGAGGTTACGCCATTATTGGTAACTTGGATAATCGTATTGCCATTTTCCACAGTCAACGTGAGGTCATTGGGAGTAATGCCACCGGTTAGACCAATGGTATCGCCAGGACGATAGTCCAGAATCACATCTGCTGTGGCTGCTGTGGCTGCTGCGGTGCTGGTGCGAAGGACAAATACATCATTTCCCGCACCACCGATGAGAGTATCCGTACCAAAGTCGCCACTGATCACATCATCACCAGCACCACCATTGATCAGGTCATTGCCTTGACCACCAAAGATGCCATCATTATCCGCACCGCCATCCAGAGTATCATTAGCTTCACCACCAGTGAGTTGGTCTTGACCAGCATCTCCATTAACGATGTCATTACCGCGATCGCCATTCCCTCGGTCGTTGCCATCACCGCAATTCACTTGGTCATTGCCTTGACCGCCATTACAAGTATCGTTACCCGTACCACCATTGACCGTATCATCGCCGCGATTACCATTGGTATTATCATCGCCCGCACCGGCATTGATTTGGTCGTTGCCCTCTAAACCAAAGATGATATTACTAGAGGCTGTACCGGAGAAGATATCATTACCAACAGTGGCTTGAAACGCTCCAGCCACTTCCACCACAATATTGACTGAGGAGGTTGGTGTGGCGCTGGGTGAGGGACTGGGTGTGCTGGGTGGGGCAACTGGGTCTACAACTGGACCCGGACTAGGAGCTGGCGCTGGAGCTGGCGCTGGAATTTGGGCAATTTCATAAAGCGTTGTCGTACCGCTGAATTCATTCCCGACTGCCAGTAAGGGATTATTATTCGGGCTATCCGCAGCAGGGATAAACGCCAATCCTTCGGGAGCGATATCTGTGCCATTGGGAGTAACGTATTGAACAAAACTCGGCGCGGTGGGGTTACTTACGTCGTAGACCATAATGCCGCCAATGCGCTCTAAGCCAATAAAAGCATAACTTCTGCCATTGACTACGCCTGTGGCGATCGCCTCTGGTTCTGCACCTTTATTATCGCTGCGACCGTCAAAACTCGTCTCGATATTACCATTCTCTAGCTCAGTTCCAGAGTTAAACAGGGCGGGAACCTGCTCGGAGGTAATGCGCCCAAAGTCGTCGCCACTGTCGTAAACTAGAGTGCCAGATTGGTTCAAAATGGAGAACGATCGCGCTCCGTAGGCAAACAGGCGATCGTAGTCCCCATCACCATCAGTATCCCCATCAATATTGGAAACTTGTAAGCGTCCGATTTGTTCGTCTTGCTTGAGATCGTCCCCATTGGGAAATGCTGTGGGATCTAAGGTTAAGTCCTTAATCCTTTCATCCTCATCGCGAGCATCTCCTTCATTGGCTATCACATAATAGGTTTGGCTGTTGGCTTCAAAAGAAGTGATCGAATCCGGCATATACATCCCGAACACCGGCCAGTTTTGTAGATTAATTGCATTGTCGCGATCGCTCGCATCCAAACGATTCCCTGGAAGACTGTGATCTTTCAAACCCAAGGGTATAATGTCTTGGACTGTCGCCGTATCGATATTCAAGATGGCGATCGCATTATTTTCCTGAAGCGTCACAAAAGCCGTACTGCCATTGGGCGAAACCGCAATATACTCCGGTTCCACATCTTCGGCAACCGTTTTATTCGGGAAGATACGCACCCCTTCGGCTCGCAGGCTATCTTCCTGCCCATTGAAAGCAGTAAAATTTGCGGTTACTACCGTTGCATTAGCCACCCCGCTGGAAATATCGATAATACTAATAGAACCTTCTGGATCTGTATTCCCCGGCTCCCCTTCATTAGCAACTAGCACTTTCTGCCCATCTGGAGTGAAAGTAACCATATCTGGCAATACACCAACGGTGACTGAATTGAGAAAATTGCCATTAGGGTCAAAAAAAGCAACCGCTCCTGGGGTTACCGCGTCCGCATTTTCCACCGCCACAGCTACCACCCCATTCGCTACCGCGACGCTATTAATTCCAGCACCTATAGAGGGGTCAATGTTTATGGTTGAAGTGAGAGTTGGGTCAGTCGGATCGCTGATATTCAGAACGTCAACGGCTGCACTATTGGCATTGACCACAAACAGGCGTTGGGTTCCCGGATCGTGGGCAACAATCTCCGCAGCACTTTCGTCGATAACCCCCGATGAGTATCTTCCAATCACCTTTAATTCAATTGCCATGCTTTATTCCTCCTACAAACCTGCCCGCATCCTACTAAATTTTGTTACCTCCAAAAATTAACAATTCCATATTTTACGGTTAAATTAAAACTAAGCTTAGATTAAAGCTATACATTAGATATGCAGCGATCGCGTAGCAATATTCGGTAAATTACCAACTATAATCATCGTCTAAATCATCATCTTCTGAAGAGCTTTCGTGCTCAATAATTCCCTTCCAAATTAGAAATACATCGGGAAAAATCGGATGATTCTGTCTAGAACTTCCAACAGTAAAGCGGTCAAAACAGTTTCTAAAAACGTGGGTAGCATGGGTAGCAAGTAAAACTGGGTTCAATTACAATACTGATGGTAGTGGAAAAATCCGATCAAAGGCTTTAAAGGTTTTAGGAGATATCTATTTATTTATGCCTCAGAGTATCGAACAGCAAAAGAAGCAGCGCCGATTGGTGGTAAAAGGGGCCGTGGCTGTAGGAGCCTTTTTGGTAACCGCCGTCGGGGGGTTTGGGGTACCGGCCTGGCGAGAGCAAGTGGAGGCAGAGCTGCAAACGGATGCGTTATTTGCCCAGACCCTTCTAGAAACCAGACCTGTCGCCGCCCTAACTCGTGCCATTGCTGCAACAGGGACAAGCGAAGACAAACTTGGCCAGGTCTTGCCCGAAGTGAAAGCCAGTTTAGCGGAAACGGTGCAAGTCAGCCGTGAACGCCACCAGTTTCTAGGTCATCAAAGTATAATCACCTCCATCGCCCTTACCCCCGATGGTTCCAAGGTGATTTCTGGCAGTCAAGACAATACGGTGCGGGTGTGGGATCTAGCTACGGGAGAGTCTTTAGCTGTTCTGGAAGGTCATCAGGCTTTTGTCAGCTCCATCGTCCTTACTCCCGATGGCTCCAAGATTATTTCTGGCGGTTGGGATAATACAGTCCGGGTGTGGGATCTAGCGACAGGAGAGTCCCTAGCTGTTCTGGAGGGTCATCAGGGTGTGGTTATCGCTATGGCCCTCACCCCCGATGGCTCCAAGGTTGTTTCTGGCAGTCGGGACAATACGGTGCGAGTGTGGGACTTAGCTACGGGAGAGTCCCTAGCTATTCTGGAGGGTCATCAGCTTTGGGCTACTTCCATCGCCCTCACCCCCGATGGTTCAAAAATTATTTCTGGCGGTGGAGACTCTACAGTGCGGGTATGGGATGTAGCTACAGGAGAGTCCCTAGCTGTTCTGGAGGGTCATCAGGATGTAGTTTACTCTATTGCCCTTACCCCCGATGGCTCCAAAATCATTTCTGGTAGTCGGGACAATACAGTGCGGGTGTGGGACTTAGCTACAGGAGAGTCTTTAGCTGTTCTGGAGGGTCATCGCAATGAAGTCAGCTCTATTGCCGTCACGCCCGATGGCTCGAAGATTATTTCTGGCAGTGACGACCATACCCTGCGGGTTTGGGACATCGCAACAGGAGAGTCCTTAGCTGTCCTGGAGGGTCATCAGGATTTAGTCACCTCTATTGCCACCCCCAATGGCTCCCAGGTCATTTCTGGTAGTTTCGACTCTACGATACAGGTGTGGGATTTAGCGACACGAGAGTCCTTAGCTGTGCTGAAAGGACATAACACTGTCCGCTCCCTTGCCCTCACCCCCGATGGCTCAAAAATTGTTTCTGGTGGTGGAGACCCGACAGTGCGGGTGTGGGACCTAACTACGGAAGATTCTTTAGCGATTCTGGAAAGACACCTCACCTCCGATGGCTCCAAGGTGGAGGCAGTAACTTGGCAAGATTGGTTAGAGATAGGATGCGATAGATTGCAGCTCCATTCTTCATGGGTTCGCGCCTCCCTTGAGCCATCCCCAGAGGAACGGGAGATGACCTTAGAAGCAATTGACACCTGCGAGCAGTTGGTCTGGAGCAATACGGAAATCGCCGAATTACGAATACAGCAGGGTTTAGCCATGGCGCAAGCTGGCGATACAGATGGTGCAAAGAAGCTATGGGAAGAGGCCCAGCGCTTGGATAAGGCCGTGTATGAGCAGTATGAGGAGCGCTTAATCAATTAACAATTAACCGCAAAACTCGGAGCCGTGATGGTCTCAACATGGCACTCCATTGTCCTAGCTGATGGTAGTGCAAAAACCCGATCAAAGCCTTGAAGTGTTTTAGGAGATATCTTTAGTTATGAGTCAGAATACTGAGCAGCAAAAAAAGCAACGCCGACGAGTAGTCAAAGGGGCAGTGGCAGCCTTTTTGGTAGCCGCTGCCGGGGGGTTTGGGGTGCTGGCCTGGCGAAAGCAAGTGAAGGCAGATCTGCGAACTAATGCCTTAACTGATGCCTTATTTGCCCAGGCCCTTGTGGCAACCAAACCTCGACCTGTAGCCGCCCTAACTCGTGCCATTGCTGCAACGGGGAGAACTCAGCACCAGCTTGGCCAGGTCTTACCCGAAGTGAAAGCCAGTTTAGCGGAAACCGTGCAAGTTAACCCTGAACGCCACCGGTTTCTAGGTCATCAGGCTACAATCACCTCCCTCGCCATTACCCCCGATGGCTCCAAGGTCGTTTCTGGCAGTTGGGACGATACGGTGCGAGTGTGGGACATCATTACAGGAGAGTCCTTAGCTGTCCTAGAGGGTCATCAGGAGGGGGTCGATGCCATTGCTCTTACCCCCGATGGCTCCAAGGTCATTTCTGGCAGTCGGGACAATACAGTGCGGGTGTGGGATATCGCCACAGGAGAGTCCTTAGCTGTCCTGGAAGGTCATCAAGCTTTTGTCGATGCCATTGCCATCACCCCTGATAGCTCCAAGGTCATTTCTGTCAGTGAGGACTCTATAATGCGGGTGTGGGATCTGGCTACGGGAGAATCTTTAGCTGTCCTGGAGGGTCATCAGGGTTGGGTCAGCTCCATTGCCATTACCCCTGATGGCTCCAAGGTTGTTTCTGGTAGTCGGGACAATACGGTGCGAGTCTGGGACATCGCCACAGGAGCGTCCTTAGCTGTCTTAGAGGGTCATCAGGAGGGGGTCAACGCCATTGCTCTTACCCCCGATGGCTCTAAGGTTGTTTCTGGCAGTTGGGACAATACAGTGCGAGTGTGGGACATCGCCACAGGAGAATCCTTAGCTGTTCTCGAAGGTCATCAGAAGGGGGTCACTTCCCTCGCTATCACCCCCGATGGCTCCAAGATTATTTCTGGCAGTTCGGACTCTACAATGCGGATGTGGGATATCGCTACAGGAGAGTCCTTTATCGTGTCGGATAATCAGACAAGCTTGATCGCCATTACCCCTGATAGCTCCAAGATCATTTCTGGCAGTTTGGACTCTACAATACGGGTGTGGGACATTTCCACAAGAGAGTCCTTAGCTGTTCTGGAAGGCGATCAGGTTTCTGTCCTCACTATTGCCCTGACCCCCAATGGCTCCAAGGTCATTTCTGGGGGTACAGATGCTACAGTTCGGCTGTGGGATCTGGCTACGGAAGATGCTTTAGCGGTGGTGAAAAGAGATCTCGATGGACCTGGGATTAGTTCTCCTGATGGCTTGATGACTATTTCTGGCGATTGGAAGAATCCCCTGCCAGAGTGGGTACTAACGTGGCAAGATTGGTTAGAGATAGGATGCGATCGCCTGCGACTCCATTCTTCATGGGTTCGTGCCTCCCTTGAGCCACTCCCAGAGAAACGTCGCCGAATTACGAATACAGCAGGGTTTAGCTATGGCGCAAGCTGGCGATCCAGACCGTGCTAAGAAGCTATGGGCACAGGCCCGGCGCTTGGATAAAGCCGTGTATGAAAAGTACGACCCTTTGAATTAGTATAAATTAATCATTAATAATTCACAAGCGTTAGAATTCCCAACAATCATACAAGCGGGATAATGCGGCGATCTCCAACCCAGTAATCAGTCAAGTGTTCAGCTAAAAAGAGCGTACTGATCAAGTAGATCTAAAGTTTGGCCTGAATAATGAGTACGGAACTCGGAGCAGTAATTACAGATGGAAATGCCGAGGGATACTATAAAATTACATGACATTAAAGGGGAACCAGTAATTCCCTCAATTATCAAATATCAAAGGCTTGAAGTGTTTTAGCAAATATCTATACTATGGATCAGAATACTGAGCAGCAAAAGAAGCAGCGCCGACGGGTAGTCAAAGGAGCAGTAGCAGCCTTTTTCGTAGCCGCCGCCTGGCTTGGGGTGCTGGCCTGGCGAGACCAAGTGAAGGCAGATCTGCGAACTGATGCCTTATTTGCCTGGACAGTTGTCAACGACCCACCTGAACTTGTACCCGCCCTAACTCGTGCCATTGCTGCAACAGGGAGAAGTCAGCAGAAACTTGGCCAGGTCTTGTCCTTGGTGGACACGAGTTTAGCTGAAACCGTGAAAGTCAGCCGCGAACGCCATCAGTTCGAGGGCCATCAAGTCACCTCTATGGCCATCACCCCCGATGACTCCAAGGTGATTTCTGGTGGTCAGGATCATATGGTGTGGGTGTGGGACATCGCTACAGGAGAATCCTTAGCTGTCCTGGAGGGTCATCAGGGCGATGTCATCTCCATGTCCCTCACCCCCGATGGCTCCAAGATTATTTCTGGCAGTGAGGATAATACCGTGCGGGTGTGGGACATGGCCACAGGAGAGTCCTTAGCTGTCCTCGAAGGTCATCAAGGTTGGGTCTTCTCCATGGCCATCACCGCCGATAGCTCCAAGGTCATTTCAGGGAGTACGACAGTACGAGTGTGGGACATCACCACAGGAGAGTCGTTAGCTGTCCTGGAGGGTCATCAGGATGGTGTCATCTCCATGGCCATCACCCCCGATAGCTCCAAGGTTATTTCTGGCAGTTGGGATAATACAGTGCGAGTGTGGGATATGGCCACAGGAGAGTCCTTAGCTGTCCTCGAAGGTCATCAGAGTGGTGTCACTTCCCTCGCCATCACCGCCGATGGCTCCAAAATTATTTCTGGCAGTTGGGATAATACAGTGCGAGTGTGGGATATGGCCACAGGAGAGTCCTTAGCCGTCCTGGAGGGTCATCACGATACGGTCAGCTCCATTATCCTTACCCCTGATGGCTCCAAGGTCATTTCTGGGAGTCGGGACAATACAGTACGGGTGTGGGATATGGCCACAGGAGAGTCCTTAGCCGTCCTGGAGGGTCATCAGGATGATGTCATCTCTATTGCTATTAGCCCCGATGGCTCCAAGGTGATTTCTGGCAGTTTGGACAATACAGTGCGAGTGTGGGAGGTGGCTACGGGACAATCTTTAGTTGTCCTAGAGGGTCATCGG
This sequence comes from Roseofilum sp. Guam, assembly GCF_017746735.1. Classification (NCBI taxonomy): domain Bacteria; kingdom Bacillati; phylum Cyanobacteriota; class Cyanophyceae; order Desertifilales; family Desertifilaceae; genus Roseofilum; species Roseofilum sp. Guam. The sequence goes on from NZ_JAGHZN010000100.1 coordinate 8,802, forward strand.
AATTCCCTTAAAACCCTCGCCATTACCTCCGATGGCTCCAAGGTCATTTCTGGCAGTTTGGACAGTACCTTGCGGGTGTGGGACTGGGCTACGGAATTTTCTTGGGAAAGGCGGTTAGAGATAGGATGCGATCGCCTGCGACTCCATTCTTCATGGGTTCGTGCCTCCCTTGAGCCACTCCCAGAGAAACGCGAAATCGCCGAGTTGCGGATACAGCAAGGTTTAGCCATGACGCAAGCTGGCGATCCAGACCGTGCGAAGAAGCTATGGCAACAGGCTCGGCGCTTGGATAAGGTGGTGTATGAGCAGTATGAAGAGCGCTTGCAGAGGTAGCCCTTCGACTTCTCTCAAGGAACGGGAGATGGGGGATAGGAAGAGAGCAAGACTTTTTGATCTCAAGTCCAAATAATCAGTTTACCGAAAATTATGTCATTGCGAATGGAACGAAGTGGAATCAAGCTATCTGTACAGTTTTCAATTCTCAGTAAGTGCTTCTCTCGTTTTCGCTGATATACCCGACTATCGCCACGGCACTAAACTTAGTGTATTAGAAAACTCATTTCGTTGTTGCGCTTTAGCGCTAAAGTGCAACAACGAAAAGTGCAACATTGTACAGAATCAGAACGGGTCAGCTTGAATCCGATCCTGTGCGTTTCGAGACCGAAAGACTTCATACATTAACAAACTCCCGGCTACAGCGACATTCAAAGAGTCAGCCTGACCAACCATGGGAATGCGAACCAGATTGTCGCATATGGCTCGCTGTTGGTCGGAGAGTCCTTGCCGTTCTTCTCCTAAGAATAATAAGGTCGCTTGGGGATAGTGAAATTGATGAAAACTTTGCTTCCCATCGGGAGATGCACCAATGATGCAACCTTGATGCTGTTGTATCCAGGATTGCAAACATCGATAATTAGTACGGATAAATTTCTGATGGAACAAAGCCCCCATACTTGCGCGCACGGTTTCTGGGGAAAAGGGATCGACGGAGCGATTGAGGAGAATCAACCCAGCACCACCAACAGCCTCTAAGGTGCGAATGAGTGTGCCTAAATTACCTGGAGATCGGATGCGATCGAGGACGATCCAGCAGAGTCCAACATGGGGAGTAGTAGACTTTAGGGGAAGCCAGTTCTGTTTAACGATCGCCCCTACGCCAGAAGCACGGTCGGTTTGCGAGATACTGCGAAATTGTTCTGGAGAGAGGCGCACGGTGGGAATTCCGGAGCGCCGCAACTGGCGTACCAGTTTACGAGCTAAGGGGGCGATTAGAAGCTTTTCGCTGTAAAGGATAGTCTCTATTTTCAGGCGAGTGTCAGCAACTCGGATAAAGTTACGCACACCTTCGATAAAGAAGGTTCCTTGGGTATCGCGATATTGGCGATCGCATTGTAATCGTTTTATTTTTGCTAGAGTCCGGGTGACACTAGGGGATGGATGGCCAATCGTATTGTTATTGACCATCCTCCTTGCCGGCGATTCCCAGGCACTGAAGGTTACGGTGTAGAGTGTTCATCGAAGGTATAGGCTCATGCCATCTAGAGAACAGTTTACTAATGATATCTTATCCCAATTCGATCGAATTTACAAGCCAAGGAAGTGTGATATGACTAACTTGAAACAGATCTATGAAGTCGATGATTCTCAATGGTTAGAAGAAATAATTGAATTGTTGAGAAACAAGGATTTTGATCATCTCGATTTAGAGAATTTAGTTGAGGAATTAGAAGAGTTGGGCAGAGAAAAGAAAAATGCCGTTGCTAGTCTTTTAGAGCAAGTTATTCGTCATTTATTGCTCCTAGACTATTGGACAACTAAAGCGGAATATAACTCTGTCCATTGGCAAGGTGAATTGTATACGTTCCGAGTGCAACTCAAGCGTAAACTAACCACCAATTTAAGAAATTATTTGGAATCAGAACTTGATTCTATTTATCAAGATGCATTAGGTTTTGTTAAAATCAAAACTCAAAATAAGGTTGATTTTCCAGAAGAGTGTCCCTATGTTCTAGATGAGTTGCTTGATATATAGCGATTCACGTGGCAGAAGAGTAATGGTTAATGGGAAAAGTATTGTTCACGCTATAGCGGGTAGGGTGGGCAGAGGATAAAGTTGTCAAAGTCAATCAATAGCGGACTTCTGCTGCCCACCCTACAATCTACAATCCTTTAACCTAAAACCTTTGCGGCTGCGGTTACTCCTGCACCGGGAGTAAAGCCGGTATCGCCGAGAATTTGCAGGCTGGCTTCGAGGGCAGAAATGCAGGTGAGAATATCGCGATCGCCGACAAATCCCAAATGACCGACACGGAAAATTTTACCCTTCAAATGGTCTTGTCCGCCAGCTAAGGCAATATTAAACTGTTTGCGCATCGTAGAACGAATTTGCTCGGTATCTACCCGATCCGGTGCAACTGCGGTGACTGCGGGACTAGCCGCATCATCAGAGGCAAACGTGGGTAAATTCAAGGCTTTGACAGCTTCCCGAATGGCGGTTTTCGATCGCTGATGACGGCTAAAAATATTCTCTAATCCCTCATCTTTGAGCATCTGTAGAGCCACTTGCAAGCCATAAAAGAGATTCACAGGAGGGGTAAAGGGATTGCTGTTTTTAGCGGCTGTTTTGCGATACATGCCCAAATCTAAGTAAAATTTGGGTAAGGTTGCGGTTTCATAAGCATCCCAAGCTTTAGCACTAACGGAGACAAATCCTAATCCTGGAGGAATCATATAGCCTTTCTGGGAACCTGATGCTACCACATCTAACCCCCATTCATCGATGGGAACGCTAATAGCGCCTAAACTGGTGACTGCATCCACCATAATCAGCGCTTCGCCATGGGTTTTCACGTAGCGGTTAATGGTTTCTAAGTCATTGAGTACCCCTGTGGAAGTTTCCGAATGGGTGATAATTACGGCTTTAATTTGCTTTTCGGTATCTGCTTCGAGCTTTTCCCGGAAGGGTTCGGGATCGAGAGGTTGTCCCCATTCGGTGCTAATTACCTCTACTTCTAGGTTATAGGCTTTGGCCACTTTAGCCCAGCGATCGCCAAATTTACCATTCGATCCGACCAAAACGCGATCGCCTACACTTAAGAAGTTAATGATACCCGCTTCCATTGCCGAGGTTCCACTCCCAGCAACAATCAGCACATCATTCTGGGTTTGGTGCAACCACTTGAGATTTTCGGTCACCTCTTTCATAATCAAACTAAAGTCGCCACTACGATGACCAATCGTCGGTTTTGCCATTGCCAACAGCACCGGATCGGGCACTGGAGTAGGGCCGGGAATCATTAACATTAAGCTATCATCCATAACTAGGTTCTCCTATAAAATTCAAGGGCAGTTTACTATCCTACAGGGAATGGGGGACTAGAGGAAATAGTTTAGTGTTCTCTCCCGTCATACCATTGCTTTATAAAAGTGTGCTTAACAGGCGGCTAACAAGGGACTCAGAGAAACTCATCTTACCTCTCAAGGCTCAATTGATGGCAACTTGGAAGAGAAATACTTAAATTGACTATGTTTCCCGAAATTAATTTCTCTGATTTTCTCAAACTCGATCTTCGAGTAGGAACCATTCTACAAGCAGAAGATAATGTAAAGGCTAAAAATCCAGCCTATATTCTCAAAATTGATTTTGGCACTCTAGGTATCAAAACCAGTTCTGCCCAAATTACTCAGAATTACTCGAAAGAGAGTCTCGTCCATACACAAGTTGTTTGTGTGATGAACTTTGCTCCCAAACGAGTAGCTGGAGTCAAATCCGAAGTGCTAGTGCTGGCGGCGGTTTCTGAAGAGCAAGGAACAGTTTTAATTACACCGGATTTTAAGGTGGAGAATGGAGCCAAAATTAGCTAAATTTATGATTGCTTAATGCTCTTTACGTTTTTTCCTGGCGGCTGATTCCAGAAAGAGGCTTAAATAGAAGCACTATTATTTCTATCCAGGAACTGAAGTTGGATTTTTTGTATTTTGAAACCAGTTAAACAGGACAAATACCAGAAGTGTTGTCTTTATCATCGGGTGCGTCATTAACGCACCCTACAGCTTTTAAAGCTGGCAGTGCTGTTCAAGCACAACAACCGGATTAGAAGGTGGATCTTGTTGGAATTTATAAAATCGGAAGCCTAGAGTGATAAGCTGAAGAACCACGCTGGTACTAAAAATGAGACAATAGAAACGTTCAAAAGGACTCATATTTTCTTCTCCTTCCAGTCTTAAATTGGCTATGAGTCCATTATGGTTAAGCCTATTGAATATTGGAATAAACCCGTGTTAGTATTTGTCTATACAGCAACTCAAGATCCATAAACACTTGTGCAAGATGGAAAAAGAGCAGTTTGAGCGGAGTTTTCAACAGTTGACACCAAGACGTAAAGAGGTGTTAGAGCGATTTCTCTCAGGACAAGGAGACTCACAAATTGGTCAGTTGCTGTACATTACAGAAAATACGGTCAGACAACATATCCGCAAGCTTTGTATCGATTTTGGTTTAACGGACGATCTAGAGGGCGATCGCACTTCACAACGGCATAATTTAGTCGCCTTATTCGCCAAGTATAAACCGGAATTGGTCGGACAAGAGACAACAGCAGAGGAAGACGCACCGGAACCGGAGATAGAGCAAGAAACTCAGAGCGATCCGAACTTTGTGGGACGGGAAAAGGCTATAACCAATCTCAACACCCTTACAGCGCTTTGCGCTGTATTGAGGTACAATCTAAGGTGAAGAGATTTTATGGGTATTAAGAGGTAATGAAAGCATATGGGCACTTCTATTAATTGGCTATACCGTGAATTCATGAGATAATCAAGAAAGGAAAAGCAAGGGGAAAAACATGGGTCAAATAAGTTTTTGGGACGTAGAGAACCGTCAGAAAAAGCTAAAGGAGGAAAAACCGCTGCTCTCTCAACTCAATGAATTAGTACCTTGGGAAGAGTTTCGTCCAATCCTCGAATAAATTCATGACCGTAAACTCTCAAGTAATGCCGGTCGTAAAACCCTAGACGTTATCTTAATGTTCAAGTGAGTTATCCTACAAAAATTGTTCAATTTAAGTGACGATCAATTGGCGTACCAAGTCAATGATAGACTCTCGTTTATGAAGTTTCTAAATCTGGGCATAGAAGATCCAGTGCCCGATGCTAAAACG
>NZ_JAGHZN010000101.1:0-7189 GCF_017746735.1 Roseofilum sp. Guam
GATGCGATACGCCAGAAAAGACGGGAGTTTACCGTAGGGGATTAATCAACGCTAGAGGAAGCCTGAAGGCAACCTACATCCGGCTAGAGAGTAAGGATGATGATTGGGAAAAATACAGCCATGGGATGGGAGAGGCTCAGGGGGTAGATACGGATGTTTGAGGCGGTTGCCTGTAGTATGACCCCCCTTCTTACTTATCCCCTCCCCTGATGACAAGGTTGTTTTTTAGGTGTAATTTAGGTGCATTGCCCATTTTGTAGCTGGTTCCTTGTGAGTCAAAGCCCATCACGGCAAGAGTTTAAGTGCTGAAGCCGATGATGAGATTTGAACTCACTCTTTATAGAAGGAACTCAGGCTGCGATAGCTTGAAACCCTTGCCCTACATATGGTCTATATACTAGACATTGGGATGTGTTGAAAGCGTGTTGAATATGGACATTTACATTAAACAGGCATGGGTTTTGGTAACTGAGTATTTTCACTCTAACGCCATTGAAGTCTCTAAGCAGGTAGATCACGAACTGGTGAGGACATATCTTAAGGCTTGTCAGAAGTCAACTCCGAAGGGTGTCCGGATCGTCAGTAGTGGCAACCGATTGTATCTCCGGTTCAAAACTGCAACCAAGCCGTCAACAGTCAATAATTCCTGTAATGAAGACTTTACCCGTGATGGTTGCGTCAACGCTCTGGCAAAAGCCTTGCTTGTGGCTCATAAACTCAAGGAATGCGAGAGAGAAACGGAGTTTTGGTCATGGTATGAGACAGAAATCAAAGAAGAGCCAACCCTCAAGGATGATTACTTAACCATCGGTCAAGCGATTGAGTTAGTTAAAACCCATTTTTTCAATGACTATGACAAGTGTGGCAGGGATAGGTCAGACCCAAGTTTGGGCACAAACTCAAAAGCCTCTTACCAAGAAGCTTATGGGGTATTCCACAATAAACTTAATCCTGAGTTAAAGCTTACAGCAGAAAACCTTGTTTCTGAAGTGCAAAGGGTATGGGGTCACCTCGGTCAATCGGCAGGGTTCAGAACTGCCAAATCAGCAGTATGCAAGCTTTTGAGGGTTTACCGATTGTCGTCTGAAGTAGATAAATTTAACGCCTACTTCGGTAGATCCCAGATTAAGAAAAAGCGGACAAGGCAAACTGTCAGTATTGAGTCATTTCTTGACTTCAGAGATAGGGTCTTGGGACTCAACGGCTATCCCTTGACTACTCAACAGTCCAAAAACATTGACGCTAGACGTTCTTGGTTTAAGGCATTTTCTATTAACCTCATCTATGGCTTTAGATGTGCTGAATTTCTGGCGATTGCGAACCTGAATAAGCCCTACAAGTGTTCTGATGGTGAGATTGTTCCAACCATCAACGACCCATTGAACCAGGACTTTATCATAGTCTTAAAACCTTACTTCTGGGTTATTGATAATGCAGGAGGTAAGCACAAAATCACTATCAAGACTGGTGGCGGGTTTGTTAGACCAATGATTCATCCAAGCTACCCAAACTTGATAGAGCGTTTAGATATTAACAACCCTAACATCTCATTGCCTACGGTGACTCCTAAATCAACTTCTAAAGAGTTGACTATTAAAGGTTGCTATCAACGGGGAATGAGGCGGTCATTAGGTGAATATATTGAACAAGTAGGGGGTCAAGGTTTCACGCAGACTCATGCCTTAAGGCATTTGGCTAATTATCATGGCAAACTTGCTGGTTTGACCCGTGACCAACGTTCAATGAGTCTGAGACATTCTCAATCGTCTAACGATGGCTATGATGAACATTTGACCCCTAAAGACCAGTTGACTTTATTGACAACTGATATTTCACAGTCAGTAGAGAACCAACGACTAAAAGAAGAGTTAAAGCAAGCGAATGAAACTATCTTCTTCCTTAAGAGAGAAAATGCCCGACTCAATGAACTTCTGAGTGGTAATGACAACTTACCTAAGATTGGGTAAGTTAAGAGCTTCTGGGAATAGAGCTTAGGTGATACCTTGCTCGTCTTCTTCTGGCGACTCCAGAGAGGATTTTATCTGCTCTAGTTTGGCTCTACCTTCTGCATACTTTGCCCCCTTATATCCCATTACGTTCTTGATGATTTCGGAATCGGGCAAGCCATCATTTAGAGCTATCCGAACTTGTTCCGTTAGTCCGTTAGTTTCGTTGGAACCCTCAGAGTTAGGAGGTAACGAACGCTCTAACGGCACACCCTCGTAATCCTCATCAATACTGGCGTTAGGGTCAGTTAGCCCTAGCGAACTTTTCCGTTCGGAGCTAACGGCAAGGGCGATCGCCGAGTTAGTCTGACGAGCCAAGTATAACTCACTGGCTACCGAGTGCCTAAACTGCGCTAAATCGTATTTGTTTAGAGCCTTAACTTTCGGCTCTATTTCTGCTAAGACAATAGAGCTACCCAGGCAAGTCCCGCCAGAAACTAAACCGATAACAATTGACCCCCAACGGAAGAGTTGATGATAGCGATTAGCTCGTACATAGCGGGTAAAAAAGGGAGTACAGAACCAAATTGATATCCCTAATACTCCAGAAATAACTGAGACTGCATGGAGTACAACCCAAAGCTGTTTGACGCTTTTTGACTCGGAAGGATTGATTAATAAACCCATTGGATTAGACCTCCCATAAATAGCATAATACCTAGCCCGATTAAGAGGACAACATAGAATACAAAAGCGTCCCCTAACTTCTCTCTCTGGTAGTAAATAGCTGCACCAGCAACTCCAATGCCAAGGGCAAATAATAGGGTCAACAAGAAACCAATTTCTCGGAAGTCCTGGTTGAGTAAACTGGCAAGAGAAACAAAACTAGCGCCACTCCCAACGAGTAGCCCTAGCCCAATAATTCGGTAAAGTGATATCATTTTCTCATCTCAATAATTGGGATAGAAAACCCCTGGCTACTTGAGGATGTTGTACGACTGTACAGTGGTAGTCAGGGGATTAAAAGAATTACAAACTACCCATTAATTGGGCGATCGCAGCATCTGCTTGTTGTTCAGCTTGTTCCAAGCTCTTGCCCATCTGGGCGTAGCCAGGTCGGAGCGAGTGGAGGTATTTGGCAGAAGTATTGCTATATCCCTGCATCCGCTTCTCGTTTCGCGCCTCATTGCGGCGATACCTTTCGTGGTATTTATTCACGCGGGTATGGTTATCACTCATGTCGGTGAGAGCCTCGTAAGCCTTCTTGGTGGCACGAGTGGTAATCCTGGCATCCTTTGCCCGCTCTCGCAGTGCTTCGGCTTCCTCTGGCGAAAACGGTCTCGCCTTCTCTACCACGGGGGCATACCTAAACTTCTCCCAGGAACCGGGAGAATTGGGCGTGATGGCGTTGTCGGCGCTCTTGATGTGGACAGAGCTGGCATCTAGTTGGCTAGATTGCCCTTGCACAGGGGCGATAGAGCTACCGCTATCGTTGCTCAAAAACTGGAGTAGTCCCATGATTGTCTTGACCTTTTATTGATACAGTTACGGTGACGAATTGCCCAAGGACAAAGGAAAACAAAACCCCTAATGTGATAAACAGCAAGGGGTTCCAGTCCATGGGGCGTTTATCCCATGGATTCCTTCTCATTGATTTGGTGACTGATGGTGTGTAAAGTTTGCCGAATATCTGAGAGCCTTTCCCAGAAGGAGACAGAGGATTCCAGTGCGTTACACCGGCGCTCTAGCTGCCCGATCGCTTCAAAATCCACCGGTGGAGGAACAGCTTCAAGCTCTTTGAGGTAAGTAAGGTACGCCCGGACGTGATGCTCTAGCTCTGCGGGGACGCGGATTTGCTTGGTGGTTCTAGGCATAGCGTTCACTCTCCGTAAAAAGCTTATGTCCGAGAACTGCGGAACTCCCGGTATCGGGAGTAATCTCGTCTTCCTCTATACCTACTGACCAGTAGTAGAATTCATTCTCAATAGGAGACCAAGTGACACCGACGATTAGGCGATCGGCGACGATATCACCTAGCCCATAGTCCTTGTCATTGCGGTTAGCCCACAATGTTTGCATATTCCATGGCATAATTCTGTTGCCTCAATTGTGCTGGTTCACAGTTGGGGAAGTCCTGGGTTGGTGTTGGGAGCACCTCCTCAGGGCGTTAATCCTTTCACTGATGAATAAAGCATAACCCCGGCGATCGCCAAAGACAATAGATCGTATCATCAAAATTATTCACCATTTTTGATGACATCGATCAATGAGACTCTATTGTACGCTGGTAGTCCAGCCCTCGCTCTTCTGACACAATAGTACTACTCGCTCTATGTCCATAGCGGCTCATATTTACGCTGTAAGGTGGATTGCCCCTCTAAATGACCAATCGTACTGGGGTGTCCTTTTGAAAGGAACCCTTACAGGACAAAGATTTTAGCCGTTGAGTAATACAGGATATACCACAGGTCAACTCGTTTCGTCTTTTATACCACTGTACAGTCGTAATATGGCGATTTATGGGGACTGAGAGAGTACAAAAGGGAGGTTTCCATAGATAAATTTCTATGGTTAGGGGAGATGATGGGAGGTGCTGAAATTCTTGGTGGCGCTTGACTACCGGTGTTCACTCGTTTTGTATCCACTTGCGCGTAGCGCAAGTATAGCGTCAAAAATTCCTCCTTGTCAAGAGATTTAATTAGAGTCTCTAATCTGCGATTGATAGATTAATCGCAGACTAGAGTTCTGAACTTCAGGATAAGTACGAGAAGCGTCCTTGATAATTGAAGGACAAGACTATTATCTGGGTCTCAGTTCTTCAGGAGGATAGCGATAGCCTTCATGCCATTTCCCGTCAAGATTTATCATGACCTCCCATTCCCCCTCATCATCTTGAGACCCGGTGATGATCGCTTCCGTACATTCAGTCCCTGGAGTCACAGTTAGAACCTTGTCATCAATTGAGTAGTTTCCCGATGGTCTCTTCTCTAATCCGTCCGGCTCAAAGCGATCTGTCCTCCATCTCAGCCTGAATAAGTATTTGCATTCCCACTTTCCACTCTCGTCAGGAAGTCCCGTAATGATTGCAGGAAGTTTCCCCTCAGAATGCTTGACCCACAACAGTTCGCCTAGCGAGTAGGGTAGGTCATCTTCAGTTTTGGTTGCGACTGAGATCGGTTCCCTCACCTCTTGGGTGAATGGGTCATCAGCAGAAACTTCACTTTGAGTGGTAGAGCTGTCGGGTTGCGCTGTTTCGTTGCTCGGCTCCTGACTCTCTTGATGGACATTGGGATTATCTCCATCAGAGAGTGGGGACAGTTCTTCCTGTGAGTGGTCGGATACAACCTTGGTATTCTCCCAGAAGACAGTCCATCCCCCATTATCCAAGAGTCTAATTAACATCCCTTCGTTCTCCACTCCATCATCCAGGTCTTTAATTTTGACCTTCATTCCTGGACATCCCCATGGGGGTGGGATGAAATCATTTGAGACACTTTTTTCCGTAGTAGGGGCACTTCCCCATGGGTCGGATAGTGGCTCTGTTTTTTCGGGTTGGTCATTCTCGTCTGAAAGTTTGTTTTTAGGTGTCCCATCTGTCCCATTAGCCTCTAAACTATGCCCTGACTGGGTTTGAGACGGGACATTGACGGGACACTGTGGGACACTTGCTGTCCCATTCTTTTTCATCGGAGAATTTTGTGGGACACTTGCTGTCCCGGTCTGTCCCGGTGCTGTCCCATGGTCAATACCTTGCTGTATATGAGTTTGAGGGCTGTGGGACACATGGGACACTTGATTTTCAACTTTTCCTTGGGACTGCTTTTCTAGAGGAATTGGAACCCATCCTCTAACTCGCTTTCCTTGAGAATAAAACCGCCCTCTCTCGTATCCCATTTTCATCAAGCAAACCTCTACTCTGTATTTCTCCTTATATGTCTGTTTGCTTGGATCTACATTCAGATGTCCCAAACAACCCTTCACAGTTGTCCCTTTAGTTTCTCCATTCTTAACCAAATATTCCGTCAGTTGTTCTACCCATGGGTCTTCAGATTCAAATTCTGCGTTATTGATGACTAACGCGCGCCCTTCAGCCTCAGTTAACCACCACTTCTCTCCCTTAGCCCACAAGTCGTAAGCGGCAGCCCATAGCCGATCTCGTTCTTGAGAAAGAGCTTCGCAATCTATGTCATCAGGGCAAGGGATAATCCAAAAACGACGAGAGCCGGTTGGATCGTTAAGAAATTCCTTGTTATTTGTCGTTCCGCATACGACAAACCCTCTCTTCCAAGTCTCAGTCTTTCTTCCATATGGGGGTCTGATTTTGTCAGAAGTGGCGGTCATCGACGCTTTAATCTTGCTGATGTGAACCTTGCTAAATGCGTTCTCAATTTCCCCCAACTCAATCCCCCAACATTGGTGAGCCTTGAGCATCTCGTCCTTGTTGCTGTTGTCTAGCTTGTCCACGCTATCGGTGAACCAATCATCCCCAAACAAAAGATTAAAAAAAGTAGACTTTCCTATCCCCTGACCTCCATAAAGGATGAGGGCTGTATCCATCTTGCAGCCAGGAGTCATAGCCCGCGCTACAGAGCCTATCAAGTATTTAGTGAAGAGAGTTTGATGGAAAGGGTCTTCCGTTCCGAAATAGCGGTTAGCTGCTCCATTGAGGATAGAAATATTATCGCCATGCTCTCTATGGACACCCTTTAAATAGTTCCGGACGGGATGATAGCTATTCTTTTTGGCTTCAGCAACCAAGACCCGGTAAAAAACATCTGATGAGGTATAGACTCCTGGTTGCTTGCATCCTTTGACCCACAGTCCATCGGCATCTGGCTCTTCACCAGGGGCTGTTTCAACCTCTCTGGATAGCTCGTTGAACTTCAAGGGCAAGGATAGAGACTCTATAGCCTTCTCAGCCTTCTGGATAGGAGAGAGTCTATTGCCGCCGGACTCTTTCTTGCCCTCCTTTGCTGCACCTGATTCCTGTGTATAGTTGTTAAACTGATTCTCCCATTGGGCGATGGTTAGAGCGGTCTTGATGACCTCATCAAAGTTGCCACCGTTGAGGATAAAATCATCCATTCCTTTTGTTTTTTTGGTATACTGCCACACGCACATTCTGACATCACAGCCGCGTTTCTCCAATGCCTCGCCAAGTGCCTTCATTTGGCGCTTTACGCTTGGGTTCTTCCTGAAGTCAGCGTCTAGGGCGATATAGACGGGTCTGCCTTTGACGCACA
>NZ_JAGHZN010000102.1:0-6982 GCF_017746735.1 Roseofilum sp. Guam
CATTATCGGAAGTCTGAGACTTGCTGGCAACTTTGAACCGAAGGGACAGACGACTACGGTTCTTGCTGATAGAGACACCTTTTGGGGTTGACTTCTGGCAAGCTTTGAGGTAAGCCCTCACTAGCTCATGGTTTACCAATTTGGATGGGTCAATTTGGTTAGAGTGGAAATACTCATTTACCAAAGACCAGGAGCGGTCTAGATGGTCTTTCCAGTTTTGCACCTGTTTTGCACCTATTTCCTTTTCAAGGTTCTAGGATGCAATATAAGTATAGCTTTCAGCCGTTGGAATAGCGTCAGCTAACTCTAATGTTCTGAGTTCGAGTCTCCTCACCAGCTCTTCAAAGAAAGGCTTATTGTTCGCAGATAGTCACTCCTGACGGACTGAAATATATCAGTCATTCACATATAATTAGCATGAAACTATCCTAATGGTAGTTGGTTGAATGTCGCTGAAAACGAGTTATCTGTGCTTTCTGAACAATGTCTCAAGCGTCGGATAGCCACGGATTTAGAACTCAGGAGTGAAGTTGATGCCTGGTAGCACGAGCGTAATCAGATGTTTGCAAAGGTAATTTTGCAATTTACTACGGAAGATGCACGGATTAAACTCAAACATCTTTATCGAGTGTTTGAGTGGGATGAATCCCTCTTTTTCTAATGCACCAAATTAGAGCGGTCAAGGCACTAGGGAAAATAGTTCAGAAAAATAGAAAAGAATTATGAGTGGAAACATTGCTACAGCATTCCATCAATAAGCGAATCACCTCAAGAGGTAACAAGGCTATTAAAGAGTAGGAGATAAGTCTTTAAGTAAATCACACGAATTACAACCATTCTTGAGTTGGCACAAGATACAATCCAACACAACCCACGAGCCTATGGGTCTGTTTTATAGTGAGACAGGAACATCGCAACGCAATCTTGCATTACCCCTTCTGATGTCAGCTTCTCGCCCAGCAGGAATTCCGGCCAGAAGAAGAAATTCTTCACCAATCCCAACAATTGGCTGGCAGCAAATTCAGGATCAGCACGACGCAACGCGCCAACCTCCATCGCATCTTTGATGAGCTGGGTAATGGGATAGTCGTGGGTCGCCATTTCTGCAAAAAATGCTCGCGACCTCTCGAGATCGCGCAGAAGCTCAGAAATTACCATCCTATTCAGCCCCATAGCCTCCGCCTCTGTGATCACAGCAACATAACGCTCCAAAGCATCGACAAGCTGCGTGTCCAGCGGTTGGTCAGGATCGTAGGCGACTGGCTCCATGGCCGTGTTTCGCTCAACCATGATTTTAGAGATCGCCTTGAATAGCTCTTCTTTGCTTTCAAAGTGATTGTAGAGCGTACGACTCGAAACACGCGCACGCTTGGCAATTCGAGTGGTGTTTGCTCCGAGAAACCCTTGTTCCCGGAACTCCTCAATTGCTGCCTCGATGATGTTTTTTCGTTTCTTTTCAGTGAGTTTCATATGGGTTGATCGGTTGCTCTGATAAAAAAGTAAAATTTACTCTTTACATTTTTGGGTTGATGACATAGTATGAATAATGTAAATAGAAAATTTTACTTTTGCCACCTCAACAGGAGAACTGACATGAAACTGACTTCTGGCAAGAACACTATTACCTTCAAATCCCAAGGCTTGAATCTTGCGGCCCACCTCTACACCCCAGAAGGGTTTAACGAAACTGGCAGCTATCGGGCCATTGTCTTTTCACCCCCCTTCAACCAAGTGAAAGAGCAGACCGGTGCGGTGTATGGTCCGCGGCTTGCGAAACTTGGCTATGTCACGATTGTTTTTGACCATCTGGGCTTTGGTGAGAGCGAAGGGACGCTCCGGAATAATGAAAACGCCTTCGTCAAGATAGAGAGCATCCGCGATGCAATCAGCTTTATGGGCACATTACCTTTCGTTGACTGCAACAACCTCTTCGGTTTAGGGGTCTGTGCATCAGGCGGTTACATGGCACTCGTGGCGACAACCGACAAACGGCTGAAGGCGATCGCGTCTGTATCCGGTATGCTAGGTAACCAGATGAGTTACTTTGGCTCGATGGATCGCGAAACTATCACTGCCGTCATCGCGATGCAGAATGCAGGCCGTCAGAAAGCGTATGAAACCGGTGAGGTTGACTATGTGGACGCGCTGCAAATGGAGGCGGCGGTCAATGCACCCGAAGGAACAGCCGCGCGGGAAGGTTATGACTATTACATGACCGCCCGGGCTGGTGCCGAAACTTACCCCAACTATTCGCACCTGTCACCATCGTTCATGCAGGAAACTCCAATGTTGGCCGACGCGATGAGCTATGCCCCCTATCTTTACACCCCGTTTATCGGAATCTATGGCGAAAAGGCAATGGCCGATACGGGTCCCCTAACTGTAAACTTCTATGAAAAAGCCTCTGAGCCAAAGGAATTGGTGGAGATTAGCGGTGCGTCGCATGTCTCTCTCTATGACGTTGAAGAAGATGTCTCGCGCGCCATCGAGGCTATAGATACCTTCTTCAAGAAGCATGGCGGTTCCCAGGTACAAGCTGCGTAAGAAGAATTTATTGCTTGTTGAAGGTTTATCCTAAGCGGGTTTTAGAGGCAATTCGGGTTTTCTTGCGCTCTTGCTCGGAGAGTTCATCCCCAGCTTGGAGACGGGTGGCGCTTTCTTGGAGGATGGTGGCAGCGTTCTGATCGCCGAGTTGCAAAGCGGTTTTTGCAGCGGTTTGCAATAAGGTAGCTGCACCCTGGCGATCGCCTTGTTTTAACTTGGTTTCCGCAATTTGGGTTTGCCGATATTTGGCTAGGGTGAGCATGTGGGACTGCACTTGGGGATCGGTTTGCGCTTGATACTCTTGCGTCACTGTCGCCGAAACTTCCACTGATGCAGACTCTAAGCCTTCTTGGCCTAATGCAGGATTATCATAAATCACTTGTACTGTGGCGATCGCCTGTTCCCCTAGAGGTAGTTGACCCATATAGACATTCGCCAACACGACCCTAGGCTGATCCTTCATTAAATCCCCTAACCGTACCTGAATGGTATCTCCCTCTGTCTGTACGGGCAATTCTATAGTATCGGGTGACACTTGGGCTATCGGTTTAAGTTCTGCCAAGCGTACCCCTGGATTGAACGATAATTTTAGAAAGGCATTGGTTAATCCCACAGACTGCACCCGATCAAACAAGCGTGAAAAAGCAGTAATGGCTTCTTCTGGGTGTTCAATATAGGACAAAGTTCCGCCGCCCGCATCGGCTAACTTTTCTAATACATCCTGATTCCAATGGGCCCCAAATCCCAGGGTATTAATAGTTAATTTATACTCAGTTGCTAAGTTAGCTAACTTCAAACAGCGATCGTTATCGCCATGTTCATTTTCCCCATCCGTGAGTAGAAAAACCTGGGAAACGGCATCCTGTTTCCCTTTGGCAATTTCCTCAATTCCTAAACGCATCCCTTCATCAATGGAGGTTCCCCCATCCGCTTCTAGGCGATCGATGAGTTGGGTCAGTGGCTTGCGTTCATCGACGACCTGATTGTCAATTAAGACTTCAGCATGATGATTAAATGCAATTACTGAGAGGCGATCGCCTTCTTGTAAGCGCTCAATCACCTTAGTTGCTGCATGTTTCACCATTTTCAAGGGTTGACCGGCCATCGAGCCACTATGATCGAGAATTAAACATAAATTTAACCGCAGATTCTCCGACCCCGTTTCTGGCTCTTTCGCTGATATCGACATCGATAACTGCCGTTGCTGACTGGTTTGCGTTGCTTCTAAGCGGCGATCGCTCAACCGAGCCTCTAAACCAACTTCCATAACCCTTCACCATAGACTACCATTCACCATCTTAATCAAGGGATGGAGGGATGGGGAGAGCGTGGGGCACTCCAAAAAGGTAAAATAAGGCTGGGCTGTATGGAGAATGAACCGATGGTCGCCAGGTTTTTGTATGATCGAGATTATCATCAATGGATACAAGAAACTGTGGAAGCTTTACGAAATCGAGACTTTCATGAAATCGATTGGGATCATCTGATTGAAGAGCTGGAAAGCATGGGAAAAAATGATAAACGAGCACTCATCAGTTTACTCACTCCGCTGTTAGAAGATTTACTCAAACTGAAATATTGGCAAGCGGAAAAAGAGCGCTGTAGTCATCATTGGTCAGCCGAAATTTTGACATCCTCCCCACCCTCCACTTCGTTAAAGGGTGGGGATTCCCTGTCTATTTAAGCGATATCGAATAACGATAATTGCTTAAATTCCAGATGAGTTGACGCTTCAACGGTTGCTGCTCCCTTTGCAGAAGTCTTACGCTCTCCTCCACGTCCATTTATTGTCTCCGAATGCCCTCCGGCGACTAGAATATTTACTGCGGCATTGATATCACGATCGTGGGTGGCACCGCAGTTTAAGCAAGTCCACTTTCGGATCGATAGATCGAGTTTGCCACCTTTGAACCCACAGCATGAACAAACTTGAGATTTTGGCTCCCAGCGATTAATGACTCGAAATTCACGACCATATTTATCGGACTTAGCTTCCAAAAAACTGCGAAATTGTCGCCAACCTAAATCACTAATTGCTCTAGAGAGGCGACGATTTTTAACCATTCCTGCCACATTGAGATCTTCCAGGACAATCGTTTGGTTTTCACGGATCACCCTTGTTGATAATTGATGCAGAAAATCACGGCGAATGTCTTTTATCTTGGCATACAGTTTACCTCGACGCTTTTTATCCCTCTTGTACGGCTTACTTTCTTTCTGCTTTCTGGATAAGTTTTTATTCACTCTCCGCAGTCTTTTGATCCGTTTCTTTAACGGCTTAGGAGCATCAATTTTCTCACCCGTTGACAAAGTAGCAAAAGTGGAAATTCCTAAATCAATGCCCACTGAATATTGATTAGGGGCTAAAGGATCTGGAATGATTTCTACCACAAAACTGAGAAAATAGCGGCCAGCCGCATCCTTAATAACCGTGACCGATGAAGGTTCGGCTGGCAATGGGCGCGACCAGACAACTTTAAGGAGTCCAATTTTTGCCAAATAGACTTTATCCCTTTTGATTGAGAAGCCATGCCGAGCAAATCTTGCTGATTGTCTAGCACTTTTTCTCTTGAATCTAGGCGGTCGCACCGGTTTCCCTTTCCGCTCTCCTTTGCCCGACTTGAAAAAATTCTGATAAGCCGTATTCAGATCTCTCAAAGATTGTTGCAAAGGGATATTGGAAACCTCGGATAGCCATTGACGATTAGAGGTTCTTTTCCCTTGAGTAATAAACTGCTTCTGTAATTGACTATTGCTTGGCTTCTTATTTCCAGAGCAATATTGATCAACACACAATCCCAAGGCATCATTCCACACCACGCGAACGCATCCGAATAATCTGGACAATGAGATTTGTTGTCCAGGAGTTGGATAGATTCGGTAGCGGTATCGAGCTTTCATTAGGAATTCTTTATGCTACAGTATTGAGTGTAGCACATTGCGAATAACTGAGATTTTGTCATCTTTGGTCTCCGAGTTATTTTGCCATTTCTTGTGGAGGTGCGCCGATAGAAAAGATTAAGCAATACATTCAACAACAAGGAGAAAAGCTGCCCTCCGCTTCGCTAAAGGGCGTTGCTCTAAACCCAATTTTTTGGTCAAGCGATCGCCAGAAGTCAGGTTTCTTTCAGAAATGGAGCTTCTCATACCCAGCAAATGAGAAGATGGATGAATCTCGAACTTTTTCCATTCCAGCACAACCATGGCTCGTTTTCTGCAATATCGCTGGCCGTTACTGGTACTGTTTGTACTGGCGATCACCACTCGCTTACCCTTCCAAAGTCAAATCCTCGATGAACACGATAGCGTTAACTTTGCTTGGGCGATGGAAGAGTTCGATCTCGAACGCCATCAACCCTATGCTCCCGGTACGTTTATTGTCCTAATTTTATCGGCTCGGTTGCTTAACTTGTGGTTACAAGATGCTAATCAAAGTTTAGTGATGGTGAATATTATTGCTATGGAGATCGCCACATGTGCCATTTATGTTTTAGGAAACCTATGGTTTAATCGCACGGTAGGATGGATCGCGGCTTTCCTGATGCTATCGAGTCCCCTAATTTGGTTTTATAGCGAAGTGGGATTATCCTACACCCTAGAACTGGCTTGGGTGATTCTGATTGCGATCGCGTGTCATCATAGCCGTAAGGGCGATATGCGCGCTCTGCTGATTTCCGCTCTACTGTTAGGATTATCGGGGGGTATTCGCCCCAATACCCCCATTTTCCTATTCCCCCTCTGGAGTGTGGCTGCGGGTTTGGGATGGCGAGAGAAAAGTTATCGAACAACAGATATTATCTTAGCCTTGGGTGCAGGAGCGATCGGGGTTTCACTCTGGGGTATTCCCCTACTCATCCTCTCTGGTGGTTTGGATGCCTATGTGAGCGCCATCCAAATTTGGTTAGATGGCCATCTCAAAGATAGCGATAGCCTTCAAGAAATTATCTCCAATGTCCGGTTATGGCTCTATACCCTGGTCATGACTTTAGGATTTGTTACTATACCTCTACTGAGGTTTGCGATCGCTCATCGTTCCTCCATTCCTCCCCTTCCCATCCGCGACTGGCGAACTCAAGCCATCCTACTGTGGAGCTTTCCTAGCGTCCTCTATCTCACCTTCGTCCACTGCCAACGTCAAGTCCATAGTTATACCGTCATACCCGTAGTTATTCGACTGACAGCTCTAGCTCTAGATCGCTATTTACAACAAAACCGTTCTCGCTCTCCCCAAAGCCTCAAAATTTGGATCATCAGTTTTATCCTCTGCAATAGCCTACTCTTTATCTGGGGCCCAAGCCAATGGCGCACCTGGGAAAAAATCCAGGACTATGACCAATTTGTAGAAGTGCGACGCGATACTATCCCTCTTTTGTCACTCTGCCGAATCAAGATAGGAATTAAGATAAGGGATTTAGGCTGAAGAAAAAAAGTATTGAAA
>NZ_JAGHZN010000103.1:0-7243 GCF_017746735.1 Roseofilum sp. Guam
CGATAAGGTAACGATCGCCTCGATTACTGGATGGGACTACTTGGTCGATGCCTTATTAAGCGCAACTTCATAGAGAAATGGTATTACTAGGATCTTGGGCAATCCATCATAACCCCGGTTCTTGTTCCTAGATTGGGCGTAGCCGGATTTGCGTAATTCATTTGACCTACGGTAACCAGGGATATTGGCGGAAATTAGGAGATCTCTTCTCTAAAAAGGCTTGTTTGCCTTCTGCACCTTCCTCTGTCATGTAATAGAGTAGGGTCGCATTCCCTGCAAGTTCCTGTAGGCCGGCTTGGCCGTCACAGTCGGCATTAAAGGCCGCTTTTAAGCAGCGAATGGCAATCGGACTTTTTTGTAAAATTTCTTGCGCCCATTGAATACCTTCTACTTCTAATTGTTCTACTGGAACCACATGATTAACTAAGCCCATGTCTCGGGCTTGTTGAGCCGTATACTGGCGACAGAGAAACCAGATTTCCCTTGCTTTTTTTTGACCGACAATACGCGCTAAATAACTGGCTCCAAACCCCCCGTCAAAGCTACCCACTTTCGGCCCTGTTTGCCCAAAAATGGCATTATCAGCCGCCAGAGTTAGATCGCAGATGAGGTGTAATACATGACCACCCCCGATCGCATATCCAGCCACTAATGCAATTACCACTTTGGGCATCGACCGGATTAATCGCTGTAAATCGAGTACATTGAGGCGAGGCACTCCTGAATCATCTACATATCCCGCTGTGCCTCGGACGCTCTGGTCTCCACCAGAACAAAACGCATATTTCCCATCCGTATGGGGGCCAGCCCCTGTCAACAAGACTACCCCAATTTGAGCATCTTCTCTTGCGTCGCAAAAAGCCTCATAGAGTTCAAATACAGTTTTGGGACGAAAAGCGTTGCGTTTATGGGGACGGTTAATGGTAATTTTGGCGATACCATCAGTTTTGTGATAGAGAATATCTTCGTAAGTTTTGACGCTTTCCCAGTTAACAGTCATAAATGCGATCGCACCTTATAATCAAGACTTAAGGATTTTACCTCATTCCTTAACCCATTCATGTGGACGACAGCGAGTCGTTGTAGTTGTGGTACACAATAACTTTACTATACAAGCCCCCCACCTAGTGTTGACAGGGCTGTTTTTGAGCAAGCTTGCTCTCTATTGTTTTATAATCGCCAGAAATCACTCTCAAACAACCCTGCCGGATTTTGGCAAAGGTATTGAAAATGAAAACAGGGTTTCTAAAACTTCATCAGGGGAATGATAGCCTAAACCATAACAAGCACGGTTACGCCAGATAATGGCTGGAAGATGTCCTACAGGTGCAGAGAGGGAAAAGCTGAGTTGATCCATACTTAACCATTTTGACTGAATGCGCCAGCCAATGCGATCGCAAAATACCTCATAATGGCGATCGCACTCTTCCCAAATCCACTCCTGTACCCCAAACCCAAATCGACCTTCGCTATACTCATACCACAGCCGATCCAATGTCTCCATGTCCATCTTCGGCAGCGCCTCTATCTCCTCCAGTGCCAGATCATCTCCTTCCTCATATCCTGCCAGCGCCAACAACAATAACCAGGTATACTCATTCGCCTCTTGCCAACTCCCTGCCTCCAGTAACGACACCAGATGACTATAGTCCATCCCCACCTCAGATGGCCAAGGATTTGGCTCTGAATTCCCCTTTAACTTTCGTAATTCAAACAAAACCTCATGCAAGAGGTTTCTCAACTCTTCTCGCTCCTGAGCCGCAATTTCTAGCTGCTGTTGTAACCCAGTTTGTTCCGTTTCCTCCTCTGGTAATACCATCGACTCATCAATCCAAATCGAACCATTTTCCAACTGCTTCCCTATCAGCCTTCCCTGTTTCCACCAGCGCCAAGCCGTCTTATAGGAAACCCCCATCTGTTGGGCATAATTCGATAATGTTATTTGCCGTTCTTGTTCCACAACCCAAGGTCAAAATCTTTAACTGGCAGGACGCACCACACGAATCAACTGACTGCTTAAGTCTTCTGCTGCGGCGATCTCATCATTAATCCGAATTGCCATACGATAACGATCCATATCATTAGTACAAACAATAATACCGCAATGGCTGGGATTTGCACGGTGTAATTGAATAAAATCTTGGCGATTTAGAGTCAATACTGCACGGTTATTACGAATCGCGAAATCTAACACCTGATCGTCAGGTATTCCCAAGTTAGCATTTCCTGCGTCTTGTACAGTCAATACATTATGTTCCATCATCCGGAGTCGCTCGCTGACTTGTCGAGGAAATTGTTCGTCAGCATATAAACGAGCTATCAAGCAACCTCATTATTCCTGTGAATTGCTGCGGCAATTTCTTCCGGATAAGCATCCGCATAAGCCCAAGCATTGACCAAATCAGCCGCCGTAATATGAGGATAATCTTGCAAAAGTTGGGCTTCACCAATACCCAGTTGCTGGGCTTCAACCAATAGCCAAACAGCGATTCGAGTTCCAGCGATACAAGATTCTCCACCACAAACACCAGGGGTTTTCGTGATGCCTTTGCCACTGAGACGGAGACTTTGGGTTAACCGCTGAACTATGGCTGCTTTTTCAGCAAGCGATAGAGTCAGCAGTTGCTCTTCTAGTTCTTTGCTAGTCATGGACGATAGCAATAGTGAGAGGGTAATTCAATTTTAGGCTAACTGGCCTCACTTTGACTTCCCGTGACCACCGAAACGGATGCCAATAAAGACATCGTAGAGGAAACTCCCAAAACTCTGTTTTTCGAGAAGTCCGAGGGTTTGGGTGCAGCCTTTGCGGTCTAATAGAGGTTTCATCACCTGATAGGTTTTTTCATAGTAGTACCAGGGAATGGAGGGCCAAAGATGATGCACGAGATGATAGTTTTGCCCGAAAATTAACAGATTCAGGATGGGACTCGGATAAACTCTGGCATTTTTCCAACGAGCGGTTTCATGGAAGGGACGATGGGGAAGATAGTCGAAGAATAAGCCTAGGGCTAAACCAACGATACCACTGGGAACAAACCAAAAGTTGAGGATATAGCTCAGGAAACCCCAATGATAGGCAGCAGCAACGATCGCCACCAAAAATAAACGACTGAGAAACCATTCCAGTAGCTCATTATTTTTCCAGAGTTTCCGCTGGAAAAAGTAGATTTCGTGGTAGAAAAAGCGGGCGTTGATTAACCAGAGTGGGCCCCCTGTAGAGACGAAGTGATCGGGGTCGTTTTCGGGGTCGTTGACGTTGGCGTGATGCTCAATATGGACTCGGGTAAAGACCGGAAAGGCAAAACCAAGCATCAGAGCGCTACCATGGCCGAGAATGGCGTTCAGCAGGCGATCGCGGTGTGCAGCCTTATGGGAGGCATCATGAATAATAGTGCCGGCTAAATGCAACGCCAAGATACTCTCGATAAACGAGAGCCAATGGGGTAAACCTGCCCACCAATATCCCCACACTGACAGCCCAATTAAGATTAGAGCTGCCAAGAACATGATCACATTGAGATTGAAAAACGTCTCAGGTGGATGAAGCAACTCTTTGGGAACGGTCAGGGGTCTCTGTGCCTCCGACACCATCATGCGATTCGGTACTCCTTCGTTTAACTGGTACAAATAAGCCTTTGGGTAGTATAGAGGATGAGGGGGAAATAATAAAGTTTTGTAACATCAACTCATTTAATGAAACTGGGCGGGTATACCTCGATCGCCTTTATCTTAGGAACAGAGCATCAAAATGGATCTATGATGATGAGCTTCTGGTTGTTCCTATTGCCGAGTGTATTCCTAACTTGGGGAAGTAGTGATCGCCTCTGGCAAGCCTATGCCCTCCGTCCCACTGAAGTTTCTATCCTAGAGACTCAAGAATCGGAGAGTTCTGGATGGTTAGTTAAGCAAGGAGGGCTTTCCCAACCCGGTTTAACCCGCTTTACTCCCGCTAATTTTGGCTCTCAACGACTCAATGAGCATTTGGGTTGGTATTTGTATCAAGTCGCCTTATATGGGCCGCCTGATGTTCTGATTGTGGGCAGTTCTCGCGCCCTGCAAGGGGTCGATCCGTTAGCCTTGCGCAAAGCTATAGGAGAGGGACAGCAGGGAGAGTTAAGCATTTATAATTTCGGCATTAATGGCGCAACGGTCCAAGTGGTGGATTTGTTAATCCGGGAAATTCTCACCTCCGATCAACTTCCCCGTCTGATTCTCTGGGCAGATGGAGTCCGAGCATTTAATAGTGGTCGTTCAGACCGTACCTATCAATCGATTATTGAATCTGAAGGGTATCAACTGCTCTTAGAGGGAGTACGCCCTAGTGTTCCCTTACTTTTGCCAGATGCCGAGCAGTGTTATGACATTCCGATACCTTTTGCCAGTTCAGAGCCATCGGTCTCATTAATTTCTAGTGTCCTGAGTTCTCCTTGTCTATTACCCCCAGTTTCCCAACGCCATCAAGCCTCGATCTGGGAAAAAGCATTAGCCACCATTCAGGCAAATCGCACGTTGAGTGATTTAACGCCTTTGGGGTTTTTACCGGTTGAGCAAGTTTTTAATCCCCAAACCTACTATACCCGGTATCCCCGCATCGCTGGACAGTTTGACGGGGACTATAGTGGATTCTATCTTCAGGGAGAACAGGCGATCGCCCTTTCCCAACTGCTCGCCTATACCCAAAGACGGCAGATTCCGTTAGTATTTGTCAATCTTCCCCTAACTGCGGACTATCTCGATCCGGTACGTCTGGCTTATGAACAAGAGTTTCATCAGGAACTCAATGGGTGGGTCAATCATCAAGGCTTAATCATGGTCAATCTGGTTAGCTCAGAATTAGAGAACCTCAAGAATCCCAAGTATTTTGCCGATCCGAGCCATATTAATCAATGGGGGGCGATCGCCGTTGCCCGTGAATTAGCCAAACATGCTAACCTTCCTTGGCCAAAACCTAAATCTAGGATGGAGACTGCCAGGTAACTATGCATATGAAATCGAGTAGTCCAGTCTACTGGTTATTTGTATTTAGCCTTCTAGGGGCTGTTATCCTCTGGATATTGAGAGGAGTCGGTCTGTTGACGTTTATTCCTGGAGGAATTATTATTCTGCTGATCTGGACGGCGATCGCTGCCGGGATTCTCCAATTGAGCATTACCCGTTTCTAGAATCTTGTTACAAAACTTGATAATTTGAGGTCCTTTACGCTATAATTCTCCCTCAGCATAAATAAGCATATATTCCTAAACAAGATGAACACCTCTTCTACTGTTGCCTTAGCTACCAAAAAAAAATCTGCATCCACCTCCGTTCAAGCTAAAGAATCCTGGAAAAGGATGCAAAATTTGTATCAAGCGGATCAACAAGTCAAGTATCTGCACTTAGAAGCTGAAGTGGAATGCCTATTGCAAAAAATTCAACTGATGGCTCAGAAATAAACCCTCCCCCTAAATCACCACAGATTTCTGTCTACAGAACTTAAGCAATGCAAGCTTTTGCCTATTGCTAGAGTCCAAAGCGTTATACTTTCTCAGGTAGCCCAAAGCACTGTAAATCAACTGCTACCTGAGAAAAATCATGAGTTTATCATTACCCCATTTGATCCTAATAACGTGGAGTTCCCTATGGCGTAACCCCTTGAGATCGGGGTTAACTTTGGTCGGAGTATTCATGGGTGTCTTTGCCGTTGATGCCACGTTGAAAGTCGGTACAATCTCTAGAGCCATCATGGAAGAAGAGTTAGCCCAGCGAGAACCTCCACAGGTAGAAATTTGGAAATGGGGAATGACTTCAGAGGATGTGACGTTTCTGGAGAAACAGTTAACCGGAGTAGAGGCGATCGCGACTAAACAGTATATCAATTGGAGAAGTCAAGTTTTCTTTGAAGACAAACAAGCTGAGGCAGAAGTTGTCGCGGTATCCGAGCATTTGCTCGCCACAGCCGGGCGAAGAATCATTCAGGGACGAGCTTTTTCCTCCAGAGAGTTTACTGAATTTCGTTCCGTTGCCATTATTGATGAATTTATGGCACAGCAGCTCTTTAAAGATCGAGATCCCCTTCATCAACGCATATATATTCATGGTAGACCCTATATCATTATTGGTATAGTTGCGAATTTTCCAGCCGATGGAGAGCGACAAGGACTCGTATTAGTGCCTTCTACTCTCTATTATGCTCTGACCGGTTCTCGGATAATCCCTAATATCCTAATTCGTCCCCAAAACATAGAAGATCTTGAGGAGCTAGAACAGCAGGTTAACACTTTAGTTGAGCAGAGATTTCCCCAACAACGGTTTTGGGTAGGGACGAATATAGATGAAATCTTGGAACAACAAACTACCTTAAAATTAGCATCCCAAGGATTAGCATTAGTGGGATTAATTGCTTTATTCGTGGGGGGGGTAGGTATCGCCAATATTAGCATTGCCTCGGTGATGGAAAGAACCGCCGAGATTGGGCTGCGTTTAGCGATCGGTGCAACAGAGCGGGATATTTTATGTCAATTTATTCTAGAAGCCACACTGCTGAGTTTAGTGGGTGGGGTAATGGCGATCATAACCGTTCACAGTTTAACCCTGATTGTTGCCGATCAATTTAACTTACCCTACCGCTTTGATCCCCAAGTCGCTGGATTTTCCCTTAGTGCAGCTCTAGTTGTCGGTATGGGAGCCGGTTTTTTCCCAGCTTGGCAAGCAAGTCAACTCGATCCTGTCAAAGCTCTACGAGCTTAATTGAGCTTTAACTTGACTTTAAACTAACAATCGATAATAATAGAAGATCGGAGTGCTTAATCAGATTGCTGAAAGACTCCTAGAAGCGGAACTGGCGGAATTGGTAGACGCGCTAGATTCAGGTTCTAGTGTCCGCAAGGACTTCGGGGTTCAAGTCCCCGGTTCCGCATAACCTTATAACCTAGCTACACCAGGCAATTGAATCCCAAAGTTCTCACAGGCACTACTTTTCACATATATTTCACACAAAACCACTTTAACACCCCAAAAATGAGTATGAGGTAAATAGGTCATAAAAATAGAGAAAACTTATTCATGGAAACATTGCCATAGACTTTCACTAATAACCCAATCACATGACCATCACATAAGCATCCCCTATGGATAAGTAGAGAACCATACGGGAAATACTATTTGATATGTATAATTGGAGGACTTAGGCTAATTCAAGTCAACCAGTGTGCCCTTAGTTCAGTTGGTAGAACGCAGGTCTCCAAAACCTGATGCCGGGGGTTCA
>NZ_JAGHZN010000104.1:0-11693 GCF_017746735.1 Roseofilum sp. Guam
GGGCGCTTTGACAACGCCTTTAAGAGTCCGATTTTGGACGGCTTAAGAATCTGCGCGGCTTTAGCCCGCAGAGTGTCAATCCCACTAATCTTTATAAAATGTTTAGCTTTGTGCCTTTTCCCTGTCTCCTATTGCTAGAGTGCTTATTGCTAGAGTCCCTATCCCCCCCAGGGGGATGCTACCCTAGAAAAATGTGATCTTAAACCCACTGAGGAAACAGCCGTGGTTGCAACTCCAGAAAAATACTCAGAACAAACTCCAGTTGGCGATCGCCAGCCCCCTCGCGTTGCCGTTCTGTTAATGGGCTATGGTGAAGTGGAAAGTTATGCCGACTTTGCCAACTATAACGAACAAGCCCTAAATCTGCTCACCGCTAAGTTTGCACCGGTTCCGACTTGGATCTATCCCCCGTTAGCCAAACTCCTCGCGATCTTTGATTTCCATGAATGGAGTCATCAGCATGGTAATTTCATTTCCCCCCACAATGCCATTTTTGAGCGTCAGCGAGCTGGAATTGAGGAACATTTACAGCAAAAATGGGGCGATCGCATTAAAGTCTTTAAAGCCTTTAACTTTTGCGCGCCCTATCTTCCTGAGCAAGTGCTAGAACAAATTAAGGCAGAAGGGTTTGATAAACTGCTGATTTATCCCCTGCTTGTTGTTGATTCCATTTTCACCAGTGGTATCGCTGTTGAACAAGTCAATCAAGCTCTAGCGAAAGAAGAGGGTAGCGAGCATTGGGTGACGGGAGAGCGCTATATTCCCTCATTTTATAACGAGCCAGACTATATCAACCTCATGGCTCAAGTGGTGGAGGAGAAAATTGCCCAGAAATTGCGCGATCGCATTTTACCCTCCCAAATTGGTATTGTTCTCATGAATCATGGCTGTCCCCACAAAGCCAAAGGCTTCACCTCCGGTATCACCGAAAGCCAAACCCTCTATGAATTGGTGCGGGAAAAACTGATTTACAAATATCCCTTGATTTCTGTAGGTTGGCTCAACCACGATACCCCCCTGATTGAATGGACTCAACCTGACGCTAAACTGGCAGCAGAAAACCTGATTCAGCTTGGTGCAAAGGCGATCGTATTTATGCCTATTGGTTTCGTCACCGAAAACCACGAAACCCTACTCGATGTTGAGCATATTATCGAAGCCTTACAGCGCCAATATTCCAACATTACCTATATTCAAATGGAGTGCGCTAACGATCATCCAGAATTCCTACATATGGCTGCCCATTGGGCAGATCCCCACATTGAAAATCTGCTCTCAGAAGAAGCGTTATCGGTGAATACCCAACTCACCGTTGAGCATCATCACCACCACCATCATCATCACGATCGCGATCAGGGTCATCATCACCATCATCATTAATTAAACGATTCCATGAATCGCTAAAAAGTAAGGGTGTAAAAAGCCACCCTTACTTTTCTTGGTATTAGCACTTCAACTCAACCAAATCGCGCTCAAATTTTACTCCTTTGCGCTCAACGATTTCCGTATCATAGACTTGAAAGCCAAACTTCTTAAACAGACCTACACTAAACAGACTCGCCTCAGCATAAAATCGTTTCATTTCCTGACTTTTCCCGTAGTCTAAAATGACCCTCATCAAAGCACTACCAATCCCTTGATGGAGATAATCATAACGCACATAGACTGAAGTAATATGCCCATCATTTCCTATGCCTGCAAAGCCTAAAATACCGGTCTCATTCACCGCCACAAACGTTGTAACATCCAGAATAAACTGACGGAAAAAGTGTTCACTTAACCCAAAAGCAGCCCAGGCTTGGGTCTGCTCTAAGGTATAATACTCGAGTCCATGGGTCTGAACCGTTTGATAGTAAAGATCTGCCAGTTCTGGTACATCAGATTCTTGAGCAACTCGAATATTCATCAACGATAACGATAGTATTAATGTTCCGCATCGCCAAATTGCTCCAGCGATTCCTGCCGAGACTGTACAATTGTATTGTGACCTAGATTCTGCGGATTTCATATACCTAGTGAGGAGAAACAACCATGCCTCTCAATCAAGTTACCGTCACCATCGAAAATGCTGCCCCTAATTTAGGAACCAGCCTCACCCCCTTCTGGGTGGGCTTCCATAATGGTCGTTTTGATACTTACGATCGCGGAGCACCCGCCTCACCCGGACTAGAACGACTCGCAGAAGATGGGAATAACAACCTCATCAGTCAAGAATTTGCCAACAGTGGCTTCGGCAACCTCGACGCAACCATTGGCAGTGCCCCCATTGCCCCCGGAGCCACCGTCCGCCAAACCTTCAACATTGATGCCTCTCAAGGTCGATACTTTAACTACGCTTCTATGATCTTGCCGAGTAACGATACCTTCGTTGCCAACGGCAATCCCCTCGCTAACGAAATTTTTGATGCCAACGGCAACTTTGTCGGTGCTGATATCCTAATTTCCGGTTCCCAAGCCCTAGATGCCGGAACCGAAGTCAACGACGAAATTCCAGCCAACACCGCCTTTTTTGGCCAAACTACTCCTAACACCGGAGTCGATCAAAACGGAACCATTCAGCTCGCCACAGGCTTCAATCCAGTTGGCAGCGGCGGCATTCTCGACGATCCTCGGTTCTCCAACGCTGACTATACCGCTGCCAACTATCAAATTGCTCGCATCCGAGTCACCTCCAATCCCTCCGCGCGCCTCTCTTCCGTACTCACAGGCGCTCAAGAAGTTCCCAACCCCACGACTTCTAATGCCATCGGTACTTCGCAACTCATCCTCAATGAATTTGGCGATGCCCTCAGTTACGAACTCAACGTCTTCGGCTTGGACTTCGGTCAAATTATTAACGGTACGCCGCAAACCGCCGATCCCAATGATGATGTCACCCGCATCCACATCCATAATGCTCCTCGCGGGCAAAATGGTCCCATCGTTTTCGGTTTGGTCGATCTGATTAATGCTGCCAACAACGGTCAAGATAGCGACGATCTGCAAATTACCCAAAACGCCGATGGTTCAGTAACCCTACGCGGCATTTGGGAAGAGACGGATTTGCCGCGTGTCAGTGGGGACGCGACCCAGCGGGCCCCTGTTTCTTCCACTCCTCTGAGCCAGTTCGTCAGCAGCATTCAGGCCGCGCAAAATGGGGCCGATATTCCTCTCTACTGGAATGTGCATACTACCGGATCTCCAGCCGGTGCCATTCGAGGCCAACTGCAAGATGGCGATGCCACCTCTCAAACCGTGAATGGCTTACAAACCCAAACCATTACCCTAGGATCTAACCAATCTCTCGCCGTGAATGCCGGCGGACGGCTTGATGTTGAAGGTACAGCCGTTGCTGTTAATGCCGCCGCCCAAAACGTCAGCATTAACGTGCAAGCCAATGGACTCGTCGATGGGAGTTTTAACGGCGTTAACTTTGCCAATGGCGGGCAATCTCAAGGGACACTAACCAATAATGGCATTATTACCAGTGCCAGTCGGGCCGTCAACTTAGGCGGACTCTCCAATCAAATCATCAACTCCGGGCAAATTCTCACCACAGCCAATCCTCGCAACGGCACCATTTATTCCGACCAAACAGCCCGAGGATTTTCCATTAACAATACGGCAAGCGGGTTAATCGACACCGGTAGCGGCAACCAAGGCGATGCTATTTCCCTGCAACTCGGTGCGAGCGTTACTGGCGGTATTACCAATGCCGGTACGATCTTCGGTCGCGGTCCGAGCAGCTCGACCACCAATAGCGAATCTTCTGCTATTCGCCTGTATTGGGGCAACGAGTCCGGTTCTCCCGCTTCAATTTTCACCGGGAATATTACCAACTCGGGCACGTTGTTTGCCGAACAAGGAAGCGCCGTACTTGTTGAAAATCAAACCATCCTCAATGGTGAAATTCGCAACAGTGGCACGATTTACGGCGGTTTCCGGGGCATTAATTTTGCCAATGGTGGCAGCTCTGGCGGCAGTGTCGTCAACCAGAGCGGCGGGCAAATTTTGGGGAATGGACGGGCAATTAATATTGGCGGTGGAGGTGTTTCCGTGCAAAATGCCGGGCAAATCCGCACCTTTCAAACGCCATCGGATGGAGTGATTTATGGAGACCAAACCGCAAGAGTCATTGTCATCGATAATCAGGCTTCTGGGGTTATCGACCTCACTTCTGGGACTCAGGGAGATGCAATCTCGTTGGAACTCGCTGCTAGTGTCAATGGTGCCATTGTCAATTCGGGAACGATTTCTGGAGCTGGTGCAGTTAGCTCCACGACCAATAGTCAATCTTCAGCCATTCGCCTTTATTGGGGCAATCAGACGGGAGTTCCGGTTTCTGTGTTTAATGGCAGTATTGGTAATTCCGGTCAACTGACTTCCGAACAAGGGGCGACTATTTTGATTGAAGACCAAACTCAGTTAAATGGCTTGATTATTAATACGGGTCTGATTCAAGGTGGGAGCAGCGCTACAGGAACTTTAGCCATTGATACGCAGAATGCAGAAGGAGTTGTTGCAGCTATCAATACGGGTTTAATTAATGGGGATTTCTTGCTCAGTGCTGGCAGTGACTTTTATGAGGGGACTCAAGGCAGTTTGTTTGGTTCTGTCATTGGTGGCAATGGTGGGGATACTCTGCTCGGTGGAGCTTCTAATGATAGCTTTATTGCTGGAGCTGGCAATGATTCTCTCAATGGAGGTGGCGGTACTAATCTCTTAATTGGGGGAACCGGTTCCGATACCTTAATTTCTGGCAATGGCATTGATATTTTTGCCTTTGGTGCAGATTTGCTGCAAGATCCAACGGCAGATATTGATGTGATTGCTAACTTTACGGCGGGCGATGTCTTGGACTTCAATCAATATTTAGGTGCTGGGGGCAGAATTTCTTCAGTACAAACCATCGGAGGCAATCTAAATGTTCTCTTGAGCAGCAATGATTCGATTTTGATTGGTGGCGATATTGCTGCTGCTTCTAGCCAAATTGTTATCTGATCATTGTAGAGGTAGCAGCCAGCAATAAGATCGCGCGACCTGAAATGTTGTCTAAACTGATACTATAGTCATTTTAATTAAGATTGACACGCCAAGATCTATCTAAAGCCAGGGTATATGTAGGGGCGAATGGCCGTTCGCCCCTCCTTAATTAAAACAACTATATTTCTCTATGAAGTTGCGCTTAATAAGGCATCAACCAAGTAGTCCCATCCAGTAATCGAGGAGATCGTTACCTTATCGAAGTAATCAAGGACTTGTGAAAGCCTTTGCTGTAGGCTTTTCAGGTTTTTACAGTTCTGCCATCTGATACCCTTTCCCATGAAGCTGCGCTTCATGGGAAAGGGTATCAGTGTTAAGTGTTGAAATATAAAGGGTTGGTATTTAATGCTCTAGATGGAGTTTATCTAGCTCATGGATGAGCCACTGCGATCATAAGCGTCACTCACTCCGCCAACGGGTTTGCCTTGAATGTTATTCCAGTAGTCACCGGTTTGATCGAGTCCAACTTCAGCAGCGGAGCGGTTGAGCATGGACTGTTGGCGGTTTTTCACGAGGTGATGGTGGCGGTTCATTAAAGCGCGAGCTTGATCGTTAGTCGATAACATAATCGTTTCTCCAGTTGTTTTATTAAGTTCTTTTTCTCTTACCTTTCTAATTATATCAAATATTTTTGTATTCAAGGCTACAAAATCTCATTTTTTAACAAAAATTAATGATTATACTCAGAGAGGCAACCCCCGATGGATAGACACAGAGGATCTCTATATGGGGATTTCAACGATCAACTCTGTTCCCTGACCCGGTGTAGAGTGACAATAGAGTTTACCCTGGTGTTGTTCAGTAATGATTTGATAGCTGACGTAGAGTCCGAGTCCATTATGGTGTTGTTTGCCTAACTTCGTGGTGAAAAAGGGCTGAAAAACTTGCCTTTGCAGAGCTTCTGATATCCCTACTCCATTATCAGCAATACCAAGCCTCACCCATTGCTCATCAATACAGGAAGTGGAAATGCGTAAGATTTTCTCTTCTACAGACTGTTCTTCTAAAGCATCGATCGCATTATTCAAGATATGCATCATTGCCTGGTTCAGTTGTCGAGGATAGCAGGAGACCAAGGGAAGGTTGCTATATTCACGGATAAGGGTAATCTGGGGGCGATCGCCATCGGGATTGAGGCGATGTCCCAAAAACAATAAACTACTCTCAATGCCTTCGTGTAAATCCACCGTTTTGTAATCCGATTCATCCAAGCGAGAAAATTTGCGCAGAGATTGCACAATGGTTTGAATTCGATCAATGCCCACTCGACTAGACTTGAGCAGTTTCTGAAGATCTGCTCTCAAAAACTCTATATCGAGGGTCTCAACTAAGTTTTGTATGGTTTCTGGTGGATTCGGATACTGATTTTGGTAAGCTTGAGTCAGGTTCAGTAATTCTTGTGAATACTCTCCCAAATGATGCAAATTGCCCTGAATGAATGCTGTAGGATTATTGATCTCATGGGCAACCCCTGCAACCAACTCTCCCAAGGCTGACATTTTAGCACTTTGAATGAGTTGAGCTTGTGTCTGTTGAAGATGTTTTAACTTTAATCTCAATTCCATCTGAGAGATTACCTGTCGTCCTAAAGTTCTCAAAGCCTGCAATTGTTCATCAGTCAGATTACGGGGGACGCGATCGATTGCACAGAGTGTACCCAGTGCATATCCATCGGGGGTGATAAGGGGAGTCCCCGCATAAAACCGAATATCCGGATCTGAGGTAACTAAGGGATTGGTTGCAAACCGCTCATCTTCTAGAGCATTTGGGATAACGAGAAGTTCATCGGGTTGATTAATCGCATGGGCACAAAATGCAATCTCTCTGGGTGTTTCCGTGGCATCCACACCCACTTTTGACTTAAACCACTGGCGATTTTGATCGACCAAACTCACCAGAGCAATGGGAGTCTCACAAATGTATGCAGCCAGTTGGGTGAGATCGTCAAAAGCGTCTTCTGCGTCAGTGTCTAAGATGTCGTAATTCTCTAATGCCTGCAAGCGCTCAGGTTCATTACTGGGAATTGGTGGAATCTTCATTGAACTCAGGAATAAGGAGCAACAAATAATGACTAAAGAGTAATGGAACAGAAAACAGTAGAACTGATGTACCTGAAGTCCAATTTACTTTTTTATACCTGTCAACTTGCATCTAATAAATTGGCAAGATACTCTAGTGCCCCATATAACTCTTGGATCTTATCAATTGTGTAGTTTTTATCATGTTTAGTAAAGACATCAGCGTGCAAACGTCCGAATTGCCATAAATTTCCATCAGTAACAATACCATATACTTCATTATTATTGATTTTTTGTGAAGCAACTAGCTCGGCTAAACATTGTCCCCATCCTTGCTCAAAGTCATTTTTTTTCGCCTCAACGACTATGAGAATTGGAGTTTCAAGAACTGTTTTGCCCAACGACGATCGCTTGGAAAATATATAATCGGGTGTCCCACACAAGACTTTGTCAAAAGATATGGTTTTTTGTGTCCAGAATGAGTAATTGTTTCTGTGATTTTTATAGACTGACCTGAGCAAGGGAGATATGATGAGTTCACACCGAGCTGCTTTTGAGGAAAATAGGTCAATATGTTCTTGGTTAAACTCAAATTCTTCTAGCAAAATTTGAGGGACAGAGATCTCCATGTTCGATATAAATGAGCTTTCAGTATACCGAATATTGTATGTTTTTTGAACTTCAGAAATGCTTTGGAATTGACTAAATGGCATGGGTAATCACCTTGCTTGATGTTATAGAGCGTGGTAAATCAATCCTATTGAGACGCAAGTTTCTTAAAAGCACGATAGATTGTTTATAATATATTCTTTGTTGAAGATTTGTCCAATGCATCGGATATTTGATGTGCAGAAGTATCATTATTTTCAATAAGTCTTTTTTGATATTCCAAAACATGCAAAACTTTTTCTCCAAGGTTATTTACTTTGTTTTTTTAATCAGTTCTAAAGCTTGCTTAAATTGACCACTCCTACGCATAAGATCAATAGTGATGGCTTCCGAGGATCCGATTTCTCCCGCAATCTGTTGAGAGTGTAAATTCGCTTGATTAATTAGTAATATTGCCTTTTTTCTACACGATATAGCTGCGTCTAAATTCTTTTTATTATCGCAAATCCATGCAGCATGGATTGCCTGCCACGATGTTTCTGAAAATAGCCCTTGTATTTGCTTTTGATACGATAATGCAAGAAATGAAGCTGCTACTTCTGGGATTTGAGAATTGGCAAATAATATTCTGATATTCATCTGTGGCAACTATATTCTGCGATATGGGCTTCGCAGTCCGATAAATCGGGTGAAGAGTAACCACAGGAAGGACATCGTTGTATCCAAAGAGAAAGTGTCGATCTTTTCATTTCTGGAGGACGAGTATCTAAGTCAGGAGATCCAAACGAGTTGGTGCTTCCAATTATCATATGTTTACTTTTTTCTTGGCAAACACAGCATTCGACTTCTTGTTCAAATATTCTTGTCATAAGACTTTCCTGGTTTTAGGGCATCATTTAACGAGCAGCTCACGTTGCACAAATGCACTTTCTTCTAAAATAACCTTAATTCATGAATCAGCGTCCAATGTGCAGGAGTTATATTGATTTATCTGAGTTCGATGTACCTAGAGATTTAGGGTTTTGGCCAGTTGCCACGCTTTGAAGAAACGGCCTTGCATAGCGAAGGAAATGGCTTGTAGGGCTTGTATTTCCGGCTCGTCTGGTTTGAGCTGTAGGGCTGTTTCGAGGACGTTTTGCGCTTTTTGAGGTTTCCAGTCGTAAAGATAGACTACGGCTAAATAGGCATAGAGATAGGGGCGGTTTGGCTCTAGGGTGGTAAGAACATCTAAGGCGGCGATCGCCCCCGGCACATCTTGACGCAACACTCGCGATAGGACTAAAGCATAGAGCCAGTCTACCCGATTCGGGTCTTGTTGCAAGCGATCGCTTAACGTGCGATCGACTTGCAGCAAATAATCTTGCGTCGGATCGTATTGATTAATCCGCCCCACTTCGCTAAAAATATGCTCTAGTGCAGTTGGTCCCTGGGATAAGGTAGCTGCAAAGGTGCGAAACTGGGTTGATAAATCTAACTCTAAAGCGGGTTGAGCAGGAGCCTCCAAAGATAGCATCATCCGAATAGGAGGAATGGGAATATCTTGCGCGCGAGTCTCCCAGTTTCGGTCTGGCAGATATTGCACCTTTAACACATAACTTCCCGGTTCCATATCCGCAGGGGGTAACATGGAGGTCAGCTCGCTCACTTCCACCGCTTGTTCTGGATCGAGGTTTTCAGGAGCATAGAGATTTCCCATCCCAAACCCATGGTCATGTATCCAAGCAATTTGACCATCCCGTTCTCGAATCCAAGTAATCAGCACTAATCCCGATTGTAGATCTTTCCAGGGGCCGCGCCATTGGTAGGTAACGGGAACTGGACTGCCGGGAGGGACGGGACTGGCAACAAAGAGGTTATAGAGTTGCACCTCAGACAGGGGTTGATCGAGGGGAACCACCTGCACGGGGGGAGTATGCTGGTGATAGAGGTTGAGTTGACTGCCATCGTTGAGAGACCAGGATCGATGCCGGTTAAATAAGCCACTGGTTTCGATGAACTGGGTTAACTGTTGTCGTTCAGCAGAGGGACTTAATCCTTGTTGACCGGTTTTGGTGATAAACCAACGCAGCGATCGCCCATCTTGTACAATGTGTTGACTATTGGTTCCCACTTGACGACCATGAACTTGAGAATTTCGCACTTGCCCATAGTAGTTAATATTATGCTGATTTAAAGTAGGTGTAGAAGGCAAAACTCCCACATTGGATCGTAGATAAGGTTCGGTTTTAATGATTTCATCAATAACTTTAGGATGGGGAGAAGGAAGTCCCAACACTGGATAATTCATTGCTCCGGGACTCAGTGCTTGGATGAAGAATTGTCCTCCCAGGGGATAGAGGTTTAAAAACATCAGTAAACCGGCTAATCCTATTGTTCCCCAACGGATTTTGGGGCCCCATTTACGACTGAGTTTATCCCACTGATTTAAACCACAAGGGAGTAGGAGAGAGAGAACGGGAAGAGAGGGAAGGATGTAGCGGGTATCCTTATTTATGTTTAAGGAACAGAGGAAGTAAGACCCTACTAGAAATAAAAGTATCCAAACGGTTTTGGGGTGCTGTTTCAGGTTTAGCCGTTGTTCGGAGCGCCAGAATTGAATCCCTATACCAATAAAACCGACGATTGGAATCCATAATAGAGGCCAAGATACTAGCTCTGGCAGGTCTTTCCCGTAATAGAGCCAAGCATCGAGGGTATGCAGGGGGGGGTCACCTTCGGCGATCGCTACATCCACAGTAGCTCGTTTTCCAGAGGTTAGCATCAATAACCAGTTGGTACGCACCCAGGGATAGACCAGACCGAGGGTAATTATGCCGCCAAAAACCCATTGACCAAACCTTTCCCATTGTCGCTGATAAAGGGTTGTGATTCCGGAAACGGAGATCGGAGTGAATAGAAAAAACAGGGCCGTTTGTTTGGTCAGCAATGCTAACCCTACCGAAATCCCCATGAGTGCAGCCATGCCCCACTGTTGCGATCGAGAAGAGTGACGGGAAAACCACCATAGAGTCAGACAAAAAACACTCCAAGTGACCATCGCTGTTAGAGGATAATCCTGGAGAAAATCCAGGCGATAGCGGTAGAGTCCAGGTAGCATGATACACAAAGCAGCCGCCCACAATCCCAGATAGCTGTTGAACAGGATGCGACCTAATCCATAAACCGAACCGAGGAGAATAGCACTATAGAGCAGCATCACCAGAGTTGAGGAATCAGGACTTGCTCCAAAAATCTGGACAAAGGGAACCGTTGTTACATAAATCAGAGGCGGAATTTTTGGAGAAAGCAGCCAAAATTGATGCCACCAATCTCCAGAAAAGAATTGGGCATTTTCCAACATGTGCTGATATTCTAAGACCCAGTTGAGATAGTCAGCCTGATCCCAAGCCGGAACGCGGCGATCGATCGCCAACCAGAGGCGATCGCCCACTATAATCAGAAACATCATCAATCCCAGCGCCAACACCGGATCAGTTCCCGTATTTTTCTCAGACCAACGCTGCTGATTTGTTTTCAATGCTTCCTTAGTCATGCGATCGTTAGCGAAAACTGCTATAGGCTAATTAGGCTATCATAAAAATGGACTCAAATACTTGCCAACAATTCAACACGAACAGAGAACAAACCAATCCAGTAGGGTGCGTTACGCTGTCGCTAACGCACCTACGATCCTTAAAGGTAAATCGTATTACAGGAGAAGAAATGATAATTGAAATTCACTCAAATGGAACTTAGAGGTTTGTTCATGAAGTCTAATTTTGAGTTGATGACGATGCGAGAACTTCAAAAGTATATTCTAGAGTATAGAAATGACCAAGCCGCATTTCAATCATTCATGGATCGGGTTGATTCAGTGCCTCAAAATCAAGTCTATGGAGAGGTAAATGCTCAGGAGTTTTCTGTACTCCTTGAACAGTATGGTCATATCCAGAAAGGTCAGGATAATAGTGAATAAAATCCACTTGTAATATCAAATCCGGTTAATTGGCAATAGAATAGAGAGAGAGCGCTATCATCCAACCATGCCTAGACAACTGCAACTGG
>NZ_JAGHZN010000105.1:0-6581 GCF_017746735.1 Roseofilum sp. Guam
CTTAATTAATCCTCAACATTTAAGAATAGGGTTTGCTCATTGTTGTTACTGTGCCTCATAACAGCGCGAAGCGCTGTAACGACAGCGTTTACTGGTTTTTACCAAAACTCTAACTAAGTTTTCTTGCATTCCCTCCTGCCTCCCCAAAGACACAACTAGGTTACAGCCTTAACTTGTTACCCATTACCCATTACCCATGAAATTGATCCATTGTCTCGCTTCTGTTACTTTAATGAGCTTGGGTTTGCTGTCAAACTTATCCGCTCAAGCTGCAACATTTCGTTCGATTGATGGGTCGGGAAATAACCTCGAAAATCCCACTTGGGGACAAACTCATACCCAACTTTTACGCTTGCTTCCTGCGGCTTATGATGATGGCATATCAAGCCCTGCGGGGAGCGATCGCCCCAGTGCTAGGTTAGTCAGTAACCAACTTTCTCATCAGTCTCAAGCTGGAGGGAATTCCTCTAGTGCCAGTGATTGGTTTTGGCAATGGGGACAGTTTGTCGATCATGATATTGACCTCACTGAATCTCATCAACCCGCAGAAGCATTTAATGTAGATGTTCCGGTGGGCGATCGCTGGTTTGACCCTTTTGGAACGGGAGTCCAAACCATCCGTCTGAATCGATCTCAGTACGATCCCAATACAGGAACAAGTCTGGATAATCCCCGACAACAGGTTAACGAAATTACCGCATATTTAGATGGGTCGATGATCTATGGATCGGACGCAGAACGTGCTGCCGAAATTCGGGCTAATGATGGCACGGGAAAGCTGAAAACTTCTCCGGGTAATTTAATGCATTTTAATACGGCTGGTTTTGCTAATGCCAATCCGGTTAAAGCGTCATCAGAATCCCTCTTTTTAGCTGGAGATGTGCGAGCGAATGAACAAGTCGGTTTAATTGCGGTACATACTCTATTTGTCCGAGAACATAATCGTCTTGCCGAACAAATCGCGGCCGATCCAGACACTGCTATGGAAGCCGAAAAACTGGAACTGAGTGTGGATGATTATATTTATGAAACGGCTCGTAAATTAGTGGGAGCCAAAATCCAAATCATCACGTATAACGAATACTTGCCTTTGCTTTTGGGAACAGATGCCTTGAGTCCTTATCAAGGTTATGATGAAACCGTTAATCCCAGTATTAGCAATGAATTTGCTCATGCTGCCTTTCGGGTGGGTCACACTCAAGTTTCTCCCACACTTGAGCGCATCGATCCGCAGACGGGAGTTAGCAACCCTATTGCTCTGAGAGATGGATTTTTTACCACTCAACTCATTCTGGAAGAGGGAATTGATTCTCTATTGTTAGGATTAGCGTCTCAACAGGCACAAGAAATCGATCCGTTACTTGCTGATGATTTACGCAATTTTGGGCCTCCTGGAGCAGGTGGATTTGATTTAGCGTCTCTGAATATTCAACGCGGTCGAGACCATGGATTACCGAGTTATAATGCAACTCGGATCGGATTAGGTTTAAACCCGGCTGCTAGTTTTGCTGATATTACCTCTAATCTTCAGTTTCAGACTGCGTTAGCCGAAGTTTATGAAACGGTAGACCAAGTAGATTTATGGATTGGAGGATTGGCAGAAAACACTGTTTCTGGCAGTATGGTCGGTGAAGTGTTCCAAGCTATTTTAGCGGATCAGTTTCTGCGTTTACGCGACGGCGATCGCTTCTTTTATCTCAATGATGCTGATTTAGATCCTTGGATGGCAGAACTCGAAAGTATTACCCTCGCGGAAGTTATTCGTGACAATTCTACAGTAACTTCCATCCAAGATCAAGCTTTTCTAGTCAGTCAAGATATTCCTGAATCTTCTAATGTCTTAGGACTTTTGGGAATCTTAGGTTTGATGATCTTTTGGAAGCACAGCAGAGTAAATTGACCAGAGGACAGCAGGGGCAAAAATTGGTCGCCCCGATTTTAATCCCTGTATCTAATAAATGGGGTAGGTGCGTTGAATAGCGCACCTTACTGCCATGGCTGGCGCCCAATCCAGACCCATCGTTAAGATTACGACCATTTACCAGTTTCCGACTCTTCCGGTTTAGTCTCTGATTCAGTTGGCATATCCGGTTGATCCTCATCAGTGCCATTGCTGTGGCCATTCTTAGCCAAGGGTTTCTTCAATAGACCCGATAAATTCCCCAGGGCTGATAAACCACCCGAACCACCACTAGATCTTGTCGGTTTTTGGGGTCTTTCTCCTTTCAGGAGGAATGCTTCCAAGTTTTTCACTGCAATATAGAGGTTCGGTGTAATCACCAAACTGAGGATAGTTCCCAACAGCATTCCCCCAAAGATGGCAGTTCCCAAAGACCAACGACTGCTCGAGCCTGCTCCGGACGCTGTAACCAGAGGCCAGAACCCAACTAGGGTGGAAAAGGCAGTCATTTGAATGGGTCGGAAGCGCTGTTCGGCTGCTTGCGTGGCTGCTCTGGTAAAATCTAGACCCTTTTCATGGAGTTGGTTGGCAAACTCGACAATCAGAATCGAGTTTTTGGAGGCTAATCCGATGAGCATCACGAGGGCAACTTGGCAGTAGACATCATTGGTGACGACAGGCCAAAGTCCTCCCGCTTGAATGATATTGGCGCGGAACCAAACAGCAGAGAGCGCACCGAGGACGGACAGAGGCACGGACAACATGATAATGGCGGGGTCGATGTAGCTCTCATACTGAGCTGCTAAGACCAGGAATACCATCATAAAGCCGAGACCAAAGATAATCGGGGCACTGCCTCCAGAGGCTTTTTCTTCTAGGGCAGTTCCTTGCCAGGAGTAGCCAAAACCGGGGTCTAGCACGTCTTGGGCAGCTTTTTCCATGGCGGCGATCGCCTGTCCAGAACTGTAGCCAGGGGCTGGCCCCCCTTGAATTTTAATCGAGCGGAAGATATTGAAATGTTGGATCACCTCCGGCCCGGTAAACTCAGTCAGCTTAATCAAACTGCCTAAAGGAACCATTTGACCATCCCTAGAGCGCACATAAAACTGATTGATATCTTCTGGATCGGAGCGATAGGGGGCATCCGCTTGGGCATAAACTCGATATTGCCGTTGACCGAGTACAAAGTCATTCACATAGCTCGATCCCAGATAAACTTGTAGGGTGCGGAAGATTTCAGTGACATCCACATTCAAGGCATTGGCGCGATCACGCAACACTTCTATTTGTTTCTGGGCTTTATTGGCGGTAAACAGGGTATATGCTCCGGCCACGGCTGGATACTGCTCAGAGTTTACTGCCCCAATCAGACGATAGGCATTACCGAGTAAATCTTGAATAGAAGCATTTCCAGTTCGGTCTTGCAATTGGAACTCAAACCCTCCAGTACTTCCCATCCCTTGGACAGGGGGGGCATTCACGGCAATGGCAAAGACTTCAGGGACAGTCGCCAGGGATCGGTTCAAGCGGCCGAGGACTCCATATACAGACTGCTCCGGACTAGGACGCTCATCCCAGGGTTTCATCGTGACAAAAAAGATTCCTTGACTGGGGTTTTGTCCGTCGAAACTAAACCCGGCTGCCCCAAAAGTATGTTCCACTTCTGGCAGGGCACGAATTTTTTCTTCTACTTTCCGACTAACTTCGGCGGTGTAGTTTAGGGATACTCCATCAGGAGCTTGATAAATCGCGATAAAATAGCCTTGGTCTTCTTGTGGCACAAATCCACTGGGCACTGCACCATACATCCACACTGTAGCGAACAAACCCGCAATAAACACCGCCATCACTAAGACGTTAATCCGGGTCAGAAATTGAATCAATCCGCCATATCGACGCTCTACCCAGCCAAACCCTTGGTTAAATTTCTTAAAGAGCCATGCTAAGGGGCCGTGATTTTCTTGCCGGGGACGCAAGAGCAATGCCGACATGGTAGGAGAGAAGGTAAGAGCGTTAAAAGTCGAACAGGCGATCGCAAAGGCAATGGTTAAGGCAAACTGCTTAAAGATAATCCCCGTGGTTCCAGGGAAGAAGGACACGGGAATAAACACCGCCATCAACACCGCAGAAGTAGCAATCGTTGCACTCGTTAGCTCTTCCATGGCATCCAATGCCGCTTGTCGAGGGCGCATTCCTTCCTCAATTTTGGTGGAAACTGCCTCCACAATCACGATCGCATCATCCACAACCAGACCGGAAGCCAGAGTAAAGGCAAACAAGGTCATGGTATTAATTTCAAAGCCTGCCACCATCAGCCCCGCAGATGCCCCAATCAGAGCCACTGGAATGGCGATCGCCGGAACCAAAGTCGAGCGCCAGTCTTGCAGGAAGACAAACAAAATTAAAATCACTAACCCAATTGCTTGCAAAAGGGTAATGACCACTTCCTGTAGAGATTGATTAATAAATGTGGTCGTATCATAAGCAATCACCATATTTAACCCTGGTGGAAAATCCTCAGACAACCGGGCAATTTCCGTTTTCACGGCATTGGCTGTTTCCAGAGCATTAGATCCGGGTAACTGATAGATCGCAATTCCCACCCCTGGATCGGTATTTAAAACAACATCTATGCTGTAGTCTTGCGCTCCCAGTTCCACCCGACCCACATCTTTGACCTTAACGAGGGTTCCTCCCGAACCAACACTGAGTACCAATTCCTCAAAATCACTGACATCCACAAATCGACCCACTGCTCGTAAGGGAATCTCAAACTGCTGGTCTTCCAGCACTGGAGCTTGTCCAATTTTCCCAGCCCCCACTTGAATGTTTTGCTGTTGCAGAGCATTCACCACATCAGAAGCCGTTAGTCCCCGTGCCGCCATTTTATTCGGGTCTAGCCAAATTCGCATGGCATATTTGCGATCGCCGAGTATAGTCGCTTGCCCCACTCCTGGGAGCCGTTTGAGTTGGTCAAGCACGGACAAATCCAGATAGTTACTCATGAATATCTCATCATAGAGATAATTCCCACTCTCATCTTTATCCGAGGAAAAACCGAGTACCAACAGAATACTTGGCGATGCTTTCTCCGTGTTCACCCCCGTTTGCCTCACCTCTGCGGGAAGTTGGGCTTCAGCAGCAGCCACTCGGTTTTGCACGTTGACTTGGGCAATATCCCGGTCTACGTCTTGGGGAAACGCTACCCGAATGGAGGTCAAACCCGAGTTGTTGGTGTTGGAGTACATGTATTTCATGTTCTCCACCCCATTAATTTCCCGCTCAATAATAGTTGTAGTCGTCGTTTCCGCCGTTTGTACATCTGCCCCAATATAGGCTGAGGTCACTTCTACTTCAGTGTTGGCTAACTGAGGCAGTTGGGCGATCGGAAGTAGGGGGAGACAGATTCCCCCAACCAATACAATCAAGATGGAGCAAACCGTGGTTAAGACCGGTCGCTTAATGAAGTTGTCAGCAATACTTAGGAGCATAGGTCATGGGTGAAGACAATCAAGGGGTATGAAGGAAGCTCAACCTTCAACTAGCATTGAAGTTTCTCCAGTTTATCTCAAGGTTGGATTTTCACAAGATCGGCAGGTTACATTCCCCTATTTCCCTATTCCCCCACTCCCCCACTGTCGTCTACTAAAACGCTGATGGGATTGGGGGCAATCGTCAATGGTCTAAACTATCTGTAATGATATGAGGTGTTACAACTTCAAGACAAAGCCCTTTAAGAGCCAGATTCAATGAAAATAAAAATCCACAATCACCCAAGCCTATTTTCAAACTTGAAAACTTGGCTATCCGGATATTCTTATCTAG
Source organism: Roseofilum sp. Guam (assembly GCF_017746735.1). Taxonomy (NCBI): domain Bacteria; kingdom Bacillati; phylum Cyanobacteriota; class Cyanophyceae; order Desertifilales; family Desertifilaceae; genus Roseofilum; species Roseofilum sp. Guam. The sequence continues at coordinate 5,726 of NZ_JAGHZN010000105.1, forward strand.
ATGGAGCGATCTTGCTAGGGACATTAGTATTGACTTTTGTGCCTAGTAATACAGCTTATGCTGGTCGTATCGAACCTGTGACAACAAAATGCTGGTATCTGGTTTCTGATCGCGTGCAGATAAGGAATGGTTGCATTTACGAAGCCCATTCCTGGGCAGGTGGTTGGGGAGCATCACTTCTGTGGGAAGATGGAGTCAAAACCGGAATATCCTCGGGATTAGTAGGTCGTGGAGAACCAGCTTGCGAAAACCAACAACAAGTAAGTGTTGATGGTGTTTGCGGGCCGAAATATGCACGAGATCCAGTCAGTCTTGAGGACCTTTCGGAATCTTGGATCGACGATGCAGCTAGATGTGTAAGGCTAAAGCAGCATTCTGTCTGCTGGATGCATCCATATTAGAAATTAAAATTCATAGTCCGAGTCAAACTAGCCTTTGCTGAATAATAGCTAATTTCTACCAGAGCGATCAGACTAATTTACTGGGCATCATTCAACAATAATTAAATCCCTGTCATTAATAACTTCTCCCGTCGATGGATGTCTAATTTGACAATCTTGTGGTATGTTATCTGCAATCGATGTATTACGTCTTAACCACACATCTTGCCTTTGGTAGCCATCAAGGTTTGCAACAATAGCTCTTTGGAACTTCCAGAAGACAATCTTGACCTCACACATGTTCTTTTTTGATCGGCATAGGTTCTGATTGTAACCCATAGTGAGGAATGCGGATAATATTCTCGTCTGAGTACCAGGCGAAAACCTAGTAAAGTCGTAGTGCCTTGACACAGCTAAAATGAGGCAATAGAATCGAACTCGTCATCCATCTCAAAAACAGGATACAGATGCTTGAG
>NZ_JAGHZN010000106.1:0-6380 GCF_017746735.1 Roseofilum sp. Guam
ATATTGCCCAATCTCCTCCCCCCCTCGGCAGCCAGGGGAAAACACGGGTCAAACCGGAGTGTCCAATCTCCCAGATCGTGATGAAACTAATGGCTAAGAATGCCGAAAACCGTTATCAGAGTATTTTGGGATTGAACTTTGACCTGGAAAAGTGTCAAAACCAATGGCAAGACATGAGGAAAATCGAGCCGTTTGAGTTGGGACGCAGAGATAGAAGCGATCGCTTTCTGATTCCCGAAAAACTCTACGGACGCGAAACCAACGTACAGCGATTACTCGAAGCTTTCGATCGCATTGCCGCCCTAGGAACAACAGAAATGATGCTGGTGGCTGGGTTTTCCGGCATAGGGAAAACGGCGGTCGTCAATGAGGTTCACAAGCCAATTGTCAAACAGCGGGGCTACTTTATCAAAGGGAAATTTGACCAATTCAATCGTAACATTCCCTTCTTGGCTTTTGCGATCGCCTTCCGGGATTTAATGGAGCAGTTGCTGGGAGAATCGGATGCCGACTTAGCTTGCTGGAAGGCAAAAATCCTGGAAGCTGTGGGCAAAAACGGTCAAATCCTCATCGAGGTCATTCCCGAACTCGAACAGATTATCGGCAAACAACCCCCCGTTCCCGAACTCTCGGGCAATGCGGGTCAAAATCGCTTTAACTTATTTCTGCAAAAGTTCATTGCGATATTCGCGACATCAGACCATCCCCTGGTGATGTTTTTGGACGATCTGCAATGGGCGGATTCCGCATCGCTCAACCTCTTGAAGGTGTTGATGGGCGATCGCGATTCGGGTTACTTATTGTTGCTGGGAGCCTATCGAGATAACGAGGTCTTCCCCGCCCATCCCTTGATGTTGACTTTAACCGAACTGAAGAAAGAGCAAGCCGTGATTTCCACCATTACCCTCAAACCCTTAGCGGTAAATCACATCAATCAATTAGTCGCCGAAACCCTCAGTTGTGGCGAACAACTGGCTCAACCCCTCACCGAATTGGTCTATCAAAAAACCCAAGGCAATCCATTTTTTACCACTCAGTTCTTAAAAGGGCTGCACCAAGATCGACTGATTGCCTTGAATCGCAACTTGGGCTATTGGGAATGCGATCTTGTCCGAGTGCGCGATGCGGCACTGACAGATGATGTGGTGGAATTCATGGCAGGGCGCTTGCAGAAGTTACCGCCAGCCACCCAGAAGGTGTTGAAATTAGCCGCCTGTATCGGCAATCAGTTCGATCTCGATACCTTGGCAACCATCTGCGAAGAGCCAGAGGAAGAAGTCGCCGCTAATATCTGGCGTGCCCTTCAAGAAGGACTGATTCTGCCGACCAATGAAGCCTATAAGTTTTTTCACGGTCATGGGGTAGACGATCAACCCAAGGATGTCGTATCGGTGGGTTATCGTTTCTTACACGATCGCGTCCAACAGGCTGCCTATTCTCTGATTCCAGAAGCGCAAAAACAAACGACTCACTACCATATCGGACAACTGCTGATGCAAAATCTTTCGTCCGAGACCAAAGAAAATAAAATTTTTGAAATTGTCAATCAACTCAATTTCGGTACCATATTTATCAGGGAGTGGACGGAGAAAGAGGAATTAGCCCGTTTGAATCTCAGTGCGGGGCAAAAAGCCAAAACTTCCACAGCTTATGCTGCCGCCGTTAAATATTTTTCGGTCGGTCGAGCGTTATTGGGAGCGCAAAGGTGGCATTTGGCTTACGAACTGACCTTAGCACTGTATCAAGAATCTGCCGAGGCGGCCTATTTGAATGCGGACTTTGAACAGATGGAGCAATTGTCCGCCGAAGTCTTGCAAGAGGCAAAAACATTGCTCGATAAAATTGATATCTATGTCACCCAAATTCAAAGCAATATTGCTCGGGTCAAACTGCTAGAAGCGATCCGAATTGCACTGACGGTACTGAACCTCATTGACAATCGCATTCAATTACCCGAACAACCCGATCAAGCCGACTTTGAACGAGCCTTGGCAGAAACGCGATCGACGATCGGCGATCGCTCAGTTGCCGACTTTTTCAACTTACCGGAGATGGAAGATCCGTATCAATTAGCAGCCATCCGCATCTTATCGAGCGTTGCGCCTCCTGCCTACTTTGCCTTTCCCGCACTCTTCCCGTTAATTGTCATGAAGATGGTGCATCTATCCATCGAATTCGGCAATACCTCTGCCTCGGGTTTTGGATATACCATGTACGGCTTTATTCTTTGCGGGGTAGCGAACGACATTGAGTTGGGATCTCAGTTTGGCGAACTGGCATTAGGTCTGATCGATAAATTAAACGTCAAGGGGACTGCCGCTCGGGTGTTACCCCTTGTCGGTCACTTGATTAAGCCTTGGCGAGAATCGATCGACGGCAACCGATATTTACTCCGTCAAGGGTATCAAGTGGGCTTAGAAACAGGGGATTTAGAATTTGCCGGATATTCGGCATCGTTCTATTGCTTTGACTCCATGTTTATCGGCCAAGAATTAGAGAGTCTCGAACGAGAGTTTTTCGCCTATAGCGAGGCGATCGCTCAACTCAAACAAGAACACGTATTGCATCAGATCCATCTTTCGCGTCAGACGATCCTGAATTTATTGGGTCGCTCCGATAATCCTTGCGCTCTGATTGGAGAGGCTTACAACGAAACCCAGATGGTGCCGTTGCACGAGGAAGCGAATAATCGAACAACCCTTGCTTTTATGTACGTTGCCAAACTCAGCCTGTGTTACCTCTTTCAAGATTACGAAGGTGCTGTAGAAAGTGCTGCCGGCGCTGAAAAATATCTAGATGGTGTGGTAGCCATGCTCTGTACAGTTTTGTTCTATTTCTATGATGCTTTAGTTAAAATCATTTCGGTTACCAAGACCAACAGCAAAAGCGAACAAAATTATCTTCTCGAGCAAATTGAAGCTCATCAAACTAAGATGAAATACTGGGCGGATAACGCCCCCATGAATTATCTGCATAAATTCTATCTCGTAGAAGCAGAACGCAATCGAATTTTGGGTCAGAAAGCTGAAGCGATTGAAAATTACGATCGCGCTATTTCCGGAGCCAAAGCTAACGGGTACATTCAAGAAGAAGCCTTAGCCAAGGAACTAGCTGCCCAATTCTACCTCGATTGGGGTAAAGAAAAATTAGCCGCAGACTATATGCAAGATGCCTACTACTGTTACTCCTGCTGGGGAGCCAAAGCCAAAGTTGAAGATTTAGAACAGCGCTATTCAGCCCTCCTCCAACCCATTCTCGAACTGCCAACCCCTAGCTCGACATCGACGACTTCCCTGACGAAATTAACGGCAGGAACGATTTCCAAAACCACTACGGAAACGTCCACCTTATTGGATTTTGCCACCTTGATGAAAGCCTGTCGCACCCTCTCTGAGGACATCGATTTAGAGAGCGCGATCGCTAATTTAATGCAGGTGGCACGGGAAAATGCCGGTGCCGAAACCGTCGCCTTAATGATCTTTCAAGAAGGAGTCTTGATGCTAGTCGCTCGTGCAGTTGGAGAGGAGACGATCGCCATTAAACCTATCCCTGTTGAAACCAGCAACGCTGTTCCTTTAAGTATTATCAATAAAGTCAAGCGCAGCCAACATCCCTTACTGCTAGAAAATGCTCGCCAAGAAGTGACTCTGGCTGGAGATGCTTACATCCAACACTATCAACCCCAATCGATTCTCTGTCTTCCCTTAGTTGTTCGCGCAGCGTCTCTGGAAGAGAATCGTGCTCAACTGCGAGGCATTCTTTACCTAGAAAATAATCATTGTGCGGGAGCGTTTACCCGCGATCGCTTGGAAATCCTGGAACTCCTCTGCTCCCAAGCGGCGATTTCCCTCGAAAACGCTCGCTTGTATCAGCGATCGCAACAAATGGCTAAGAATTTACAACAAGCGCTAACGGACTTGCAGCAGACCCAACTTCAATTGGTGCAAAATGAAAAAATGGCCACCTTGGGAAGTCTCGTGGCTGGGATTGCCCACGAAATTAACAATCCCGTCAGCTTTATTGGGGGGAATATTAACGCTGCACAAGAACATTTGCAAGATTTACTGGAAATCCTCACGCTCTATCAAGACAATGCATCAATTCCCCCATCCATAGCTGAAGAGATTGAAGACCTCGCTCCTGAATTTATTGCCGAAGATTTTCCCCAACTGATTGCATCCATGCAAATTGGCTGCGATCGCATCGGTAATATCAGCACATCTTTGCGAACGTTTTCCCGCAAGGATACAGATACAAAAACAGAGTTTAATTTGCATGATGGCATCGATAGTACCCTGCTCATTTTAAAATATCGCCTCAAAGCGAATGAAAAGCGTCCAGCTATGGAAATTATCACAAATTACGGGCAAATCCCCCAAGTAAAATGTTATCCAGGGCAAATCAATCAAGTGTTTATGAATCTGTTAGCCAATGGAATCGATGCTTTAGATGAACGCAATCAGGGTAAAACGTTTGCACAGATAGAACAAGACCCCAATCGGATTACAATTGAGACCCAATTGAGTGCGGATCGACAGATGGTGACGATCTCCATTATCGATAATGGCACGGGGATGTCAGAAGCAGTAAAAAAATGTATCTTCGAGCAAGGATTTACAACGAAAGCAGTGGGGAAAGGAACAGGCTTAGGCATGGCGATCGCCCATCAAATTATTGTTGAAAAACATGGTGGAGCGATCGCCTGTCGCTCGGAACTCGGTCAAGGTACAGAATTTATCATTTCTCTGCCCGTGAATTAATAGCGATCGCGATCGCACTCAGTTATCGAATTGATTGGATAAAATGAGCATAGTATCTATGATCTCTTATCATACCAACGCAGTGGTAACTCTTTCCGGCTATCAACTAGGACAGCATCTTTATGAAGGTCCTCGCACCCTCGTTTATCAGGGTACGCGCCTGTGTGATGGCGCTTCAGTGATCGTCAAAATACTGCGGACTCCCCATCCCAGCTTTAGCCAATTAGTGCAATTTCGCAATCAATATGCGATCGCTCGCCATCTGCAACATGCCAATATTGTCACTCCTCTAGCTCTAGAGAGCTACGGCAATGGCTACGCTCTCATTATGCCCGATTCCAAAGCCATGGCGCTGCATGATTATTGGCGCCAATTCAATCCCAATTTAGAAGAGTTCTTCGCCATTTCCCTACAACTTGCCGATGTCCTACACTATCTCAGTCAAGAACAGATTATTCACAAAGATATCAAACCAGCCAACATCCTGATTTGCCCGCACAGCAAACAGATTAAATTAATCGATTTCAGTATTTCCAGCTTATTACCAAAAGAAACCCAAACCATTCAAACGCTTAACAGTTTAGAAGGAACCTTAGCCTATTTATCTCCCGAGCAAACTGGACGCATGAATCGAGGCATTGATTATCGCAGTGACTTCTATTCTCTGGGCGTAACTTTATACGAATTTCTGATCGGGAATCTACCCTTTAATAGTAACGATCCTTTAGAATTAATTCACGCTCATATCGCCCAAAATCCGGAACCGATTAGCACGTGGGTCTGTTTGGGAGGACAATTGTGTCCCGAACCCCTTTCAGACATCATCTTAAAATTAATGGCGAAAAATGCCGAAGATCGCTATCAGAGTGCCTTGGGACTCAAATACGACCTGAAAAAATGTCTAAAAGAATATAAAAAAACAGGAAAGATTGCGTCATTTACGTTGGGAGAACGGGATTTGTGCGATCGATTCCTGATCCCCGAAAAACTTTACGGGCGAGAACGCGAAGTTGAAACCCTACTCGAATCTTTCCATCGCGTCGCTACTGGCGAAAGTGAAATGATGCTAGTCGCCGGATTTTCTGGGATTGGTAAAACCGCCGTTATTAACGAAGTTCATAAACCTATTGTTAAACAGCGTGGTTATTTTATCAAAGGCAAATTTGACCAATTCAATCGCAACATTCCCTTCTCTGCCTTTGTCCAAGCCTTCCGATATTTTATGGGGCGATTGCTGAGAGAATCCGATTCTGCATTAGCTCACTAGAAACTGAAAATCCTGGAAGCGATCGGCGAAAATGGCCGAGTTCTGATTGATGTCATTCCCGAACTCGAGCGCATTATTGGAGCGCAGCCTCCTGTTCCCGAACTCTCCGGTAGTGCTGCCCAAAATCGCTTTAACCTCCTCTTAGAAAAATTTATCGCCGTCTTCACCACCAAAGAGCATCCTTTAACCCTATTTCTCGATGACTTACAATGGGCAGACTCCGCCTCATTAAATTTGCTTAAAGTGTTAATGGGAGACCGCCAAACGGGATATTTATCCCTCTTTTGTCACTCTGCCGAAAGAGGGCTAGAATAAGAGGGAAGGTAAAGAGCTGAAGAGTAGAGTAGACGATG
>NZ_JAGHZN010000107.1:0-6196 GCF_017746735.1 Roseofilum sp. Guam
CCCATCCCCCCATCCCCCCATCCCCCTATCCCATCTCCCTATCTCATCTCCCTGTGGGTAAAGGATTTCGCCTCCGCTCCAGTGTAGGTAGCGGAAATATGACCATTACCGGTAACTTGATATTTATAGGTGATTAACCCTTCTAATCCTACAGGGCCGCGTGGGGGCATTTGTTGGGTGCTGATGCCAACTTCTGCGCCAAAACCGTAGCGGAATCCATCGGCAAAGCGGGTAGAACAGTTATGATAAACGCCAGCAGCATCAACTTGATTCAGGAAGAGTTGCGCGGCTTGGGGGTTTTCGGTGACGATCGCATCAGTATGCTTCGATCCATACGTATTAATATGATTCACCGCCTCCTCTAAACTCTCCACCTGTTTAATCGCTAAAATCAGATCGCTGTATTCTGTAGACCAATCCGCTTCTGTGGCTGCGGGAATGTCTAACCCTTCAGACGTTGCATCATCTCCGAGTAATTTCACGCCTTTATCTTGTAGCGCTTGGGCAATTAGGGGAAGAATCTGCGGAGCGCAGGAGCGATGCACTAACAGAGTTTCGATGGCATTACAAGCAGCCGGATATTGGGTTTTGGAATCGACCGTAATGGCGATCGCTTTTTCCAGATCCGCAGATTCATCCAGATAGAGGTGACAAATACCATCAGCGTGACCCAACACCGGAATATTGGTATTCTCCTGGACAAACCGCACAAAAGAATTAGAACCCCTAGGAATAATCAAATCCACATATGGGTCTAACTTCAACAGCGCCACCGTCTCCTCGCGAGTCGTCAAAAGTTGCACCACATCTGGACTAACCGCCGTTTGCGATAACCCTTGTCGAATCGCCTTGACAATCGCCTCACACGACTGAATCGCTTCCTTTCCCCCCTTGAGAATCACCCCATTGCCCGACTTAATTGCCAACGTAGAAATCTGGATTGCTGCTTCAGGACGCGCTTCAAAAATCACCCCCAAAACTCCCAATGGACAACTGATCCGTTTCAGAACCAAACCCTCATCCAACTCTCGATGAATTTGAACCGTCCCCACCGGATCGGGTAACTTTTGTACATCACGAACCCCAGCGATATTTCCTTTCAGCTTCGTTTCATCCAATTTCAGACGATGATAGAGGGGTTTAGCAATGCCTGCGGCAGTTGCCGCTTCACAGTCAGCTTGGTTTGCGGCTACAATTTCTGGTGTAGCCTGTTCCAAAGATTTGGCGATCGCCTCAATAGCCTGATTTTTCTCTTCTGTCGTCAATCCAGCTAACTGACGCGCCCCTTGTCGTGTTTTCTGGGCTAATTCGACTAACGTGGAAGAACTCATGAGCAATTCAAATTAACAATCTAACAATTAATCATTTCCATGTCGGCGACAGCCGAAACAATTTAGTTACCTCTACTTCAACAAAGAGGCTAGTGTTCTCAAAAGTCTACCACATCCCCATGTCTCCGTGTCCCCGAGTCTCCCCATCCCCCCCGTCCTTCTTCAACGCTCCCGCGCCAACCGAGCATGAGCCTGCACAAACTCTCCCGCAGACAACGCCCCAATAATCGACAACTCCCCAGCCAACGCCAACCCCGCGCACATCTCAGCAAACGCCCGCGCCTTACCCGCACCTGCTAACCCCAAAATCTGCAAACAAGCTTGCTGACTGGGTAACCCCGTACCTCCTCCCACCGTACCCACAATCAAATTCGGCAACGTCACTGCCGCATATAAATCGCCCTCTAGGGTTAACTCAAACCGCGTTACTCCCACCGCAGACTCCGCCACACAAGCAGCATCCTGACCACAAGCAATATACAACGCTGCCAACCCATTGGCATAATGCCCTTGAATCCCTATCGTCCCGCTCATCGTTCCCCCCAAAGCTGACATCCGCCAATAGTTGACCATTTGTTCTGGAGTGGTATGCAACCGTTGGGCAACTAACTGAGCTGGTATTTTTACTTCCGCTGTTACTTTTTTACCTCGCACTCCAGAAAATGATTGGGCGCTGGCCTTTTTATCCCCCGATAAGTTGGCCTCAATAAACCAATATTGGGGAGCCACAGGACTCTGGCTGAGGATATACTGACAAATTGCATCCGTTGCCAAAGTCACCATGTTTTGGCCAGCCGCGTCCCCTGTCGTAAACTGAAAATCCAGATAAACATGATTGCCTTCTACGGTAATTCGAGTATCGATTAGTTTTCCGTAGCGCGTAGTTTGTTCTGCTTCTTGCTTAAAGGTTTCCTGTTCCCCTACGACCCAAGCCAAAAATAAGCCCACCTCTTGCAAGGTGCTAAACGCAAATCCAGGAGTACGGTTGACCGCTTCATTGAGTAATAACACCTGACATCCCCCCACTTCCGAAATCAGTTGGCATCCTCGCGAATAGGAGGCGACTAGAGCTGCTTCAGTAGTGGCTAAAGGCACATGATAATCCCCTTGGGCAAACAGTCCATTCACCCGCAGGGGGCCGGCAATACCCACCGGAAGTTTCACTGTACCGATAAAGTTTTCAATATTATACTGATAAGCTTCCAGTTGAGAGAGTGTTTGCCCATCTAATAAATTGGCTTGGGTTTCTGGGAGAGTCTCTAGTTGCTTCCAATGCTGTTCCACCCGTTGACGACTGAGGCGAAATGCACCGCGAAATTTGCGGGGTAAGGGTTTAGGGTTGGGTAGCAGTTTGTCTGAGAGTTCCGTTAGGCGGTTCTGTTCTAGAAGTTCTCGGACATATTGGTTGGCTTGACGGTGGGGGGTAGACATAATGGGTTGGGGGAGAAGATTTAATGGCTATTGTTTCAGGCATAAGTTGCAGAACTTAAGGGGTAAAAATGAGTCTAGAATGTAGGTTTTATAAGAAATATAGCGCTTGGTGATGGGGTGATAGGGTGATGAGGAGATAGGGGGGCAAACAACAGACTGGGTAGAGTTTTTAGCTGTTCTAACTATCGTTATACCAAGTCGGGTTAATTGGCTATGATGCAATACTTCACGTTGGGGAATAGAGAATAGGGAATGTTCTACCGGAACAATGTAGGAGTGCAAACGCACTGTACATAGTTAAACTGATTACTCGGACTTGATATTACAAACTAATGTACCTCATCGTAGAGGAAAGTGCCGCATAGCGCTGCGCACTCTAGCAATAGGTACGAATAGCAAAAGTTTGTATAGCACTACGTTTTATGGTTAGGACAGTTCTAAATCCGATAAGTCTTTCACAGTCTACTGTTGCCTATTGCCTTAAACCATAACCTAACTTTCCTCACCAACTCCTTTTCTGCTATATAGCTTATGGGGTGATTTTCGGCGATCGCGATCGCCGATCCTCTAAGAGTTCTAGAATTGAGTCAAGACCAAAGCTTTCCCCGAGTGACAAAAGAGGCATATCAATTGACTTTCTCGATCCGAGATCCAGAGGTTGGAGGCAAGCTGGGTTTTAATTCTTCCGGTAGCCTTGAGACAACTCCCCATTGACGAACGAGTTTGTTGAGGAAGGCTTCTTGCTCTTCTCGAAAATCTTCGTAGTAGCTACCCCCATTAAACATAGCAAACCAAACGACCCCGTTTTGGGCAGTGGGCAAGGCTCCACCCAGGGTACTGACGGCGTAGAGGCTGCCTGATTTGACGACGGCAAATTTGGGTAAAGGGCGTGACGTTAAGATGCCTTCGTCTTCTCCGACAATAGCAACTACATCACCGATGGTCATTTGATGGGGTTGTAAAAGTTTTTGAATCCCTAAGAATAGGCCGATCGCCGCTCGTGGGGACATTTGGTTTTCTTCCCCTAATCCCGATCCATTAATGAGTTTAATCTCGGCTGGAGGGACACCAGAAAGAGTGGCCGCTTTTTGGGCGACGGTTCCTGCACTTCCCACCATGCCAGCAAACATTTCTGCCATGGGATTATTGCTGTATTGGTTCATTTTTTTCAGCAATTCGGCGACGGGAAGGGAGGAATAACGCACAAGGGGTTTAACGTTAGCGGGTGTTGTGGTTGTTGTCTTGATCAAGCCACCCGTACTCAGTTCCGGTTGCGGGGTATTGTCAGGTAGGGTTTCATATTGCAGATAGGCTCGATCCGGCCACAGTTGCACGTTTAAGCCTTGACGCAATAGAGCGCCAGAGGTTTTAGGGTTCTCTTCGTAGTTCATATAAAAGGAACCAACAATGACTAAATCCCCCGTCACTTGTTTGATCCCCATATTCATTAAGGCATTACCGAGGGCGATCGCATCTTCCCAGACAAAGAAGGGGTCGCGATCGCCAATAATCACTAAATCCCCATTAATCACTCCATTCTCTAGGGTTCCGGTATAGCCAATTTGAGTGACAAATTGATGTTTCGGGCCAAATGTGTCTAATACGGCTAATGTGGTGGCGATTTTAGTTAGAGAGGCGGCGGGTAATAACGTTGTCCCTTGATAATTCGCTAATAGGGTATCTCCAGACTGCATCCATACCCCTTGATTGGCTTTAGGATATCCCTTATTCGCCATTGTATCTAGAGTTTCCTGCACTTGAGCATTCACCTGGGGATCGGGATTGTCTGGGGCAGCTAGTTGAGTCGTGGGTTTCGCCGCAGGGGTAGGACTGGGTGAGGGAGTTGGTGTGGGGGTTGCCACTTCTGGAGTTGTGGGAACCTCCGGTTGAGAAATATCGGGGGGCGGTGCTGGTGGCAGAAAAGAATCTTCTTCTTCACACCCGATCAGTCCGAAAGCGGCGATCGCCGGTAAAATCACCCCAACACCCAAACGAGAAATGACACGCAACATCATAATTACTGCCTGTTCCTAATCTGCTTTTAAAAGTTACCACAGTGCGAATAGGGGATAGGGTAGGCAGGAGAAGAAGCGATATTATTCAAGTGCGACAACTCTTTCCCTGTCCACCCTACGATGATTTACTGGGTTTTCCTATTCCCTATTCCCTATTCCCTATTCCCAGCGCCCAGCACTACTCAAACGTTACCACAGTGCGAATTGAACTGCCTTCATGCATCAACTCAAATCCCTCATTAATCTGCTCAATTGGCAATACATGGGTAATTAAATCATCAATATTAATCTTCCCTTCCATATACCAATCCACAATTTTCGGGACATCTGTTCGTCCCCTTGCCCCTCCAAACGCTGTTCCTTTCCAAACCCGTCCCGTCACCAACTGAAATGGGCGAGTCTTGATTTCTTGTCCAGCTCCTGCTACACCAACAATCGTGGAAACGCCCCATCCCTTATGACAAGATTCCAACGCTTGGCGCATCACCTCCACATTGCCAATACATTCAAACGTATAATCTGCACCGCCTTTCGTTAAATCCACCAAATAAGGGACTAAATCTCCTTCCACCTCCTGGGGATTGACAAAATCCGTCATGCCAAATTTTTCCGCCAAAGCTCGTTTTTTGGGATTCAGATCAACGCCTATAATGCGATCGGCTCCCACCATTTTTGCCCCTTGAATTACATTTAAGCCAATCCCCCCTAAGCCAAACACAATGACCTTAGAACCCGGTTCTACTTTTGCCGTATTAATCACGGCTCCAATTCCTGTTGTTACCCCGCAACCGATATAGCAAACCTTATCAAACGGGGCATCTTCGCGAATTTTGGCTACGGAAATTTCTGGGACAACGGTATAATTAGAAAAGGTTGAAGTGCCCATGTAATGATGGAGCATCTCGCCATTAAACGCAAACCGACTGCTGCCATTGGGCATCACGCCCCGTCCTTGGGTAGTGCGGATCGCTTGGCACAAGTTTGTTTTTAGACTGAGGCAATATTCACACTGGCGACATTCCGGAACATACAGAGGAATCACATGATCGCCGGGTTTGACACTGGTGACCCCTGGGCCAACTTCTACCACGACACCTGCGCCTTCATGACCCAGGATAGCGGGAAAAAGTCCTTCTGGATCGGCCCCAGAGAGGGTATAGGCATCCGTGTGGCAAATACCAGTCGCTTTAATTTCAATTAATACTTCTCCAGCTTCCGGAGGTTGCAGACTGACGGTTTCAATGCTCAGGGGTTGATTAGGGGCAAAGGCAATAGCAGCTTTGGTTTCCATGGTTGAGGATGGCGATCGACTTAGAGGGAGATCATACCTTATCACGCTATGTATAGCAAAGAAAGGGAGAGTTAGGACAATATCTTAAAAGCTTCTATGATGGCATCATAAAGGGATTCACACTGGTT
>NZ_JAGHZN010000108.1:0-5954 GCF_017746735.1 Roseofilum sp. Guam
CCCCCTGAATCTGGGACAGTTTCAGCCCCTCTCGATCCAGGTCGGATTCTGCGATCACTAGGAACTTGGCCCCAACTGTCCGCATTACCCCAATTACTAGGCTACACACACCATCAGAACCCGGAAGTTCGCCAACAAATCGCTTTAGCGCTCGGACAACTCGCTGCCTCCTGTCCTTTGCGCTCAGAAACCGAACGGATCATTTCTGCTCTTGGGCAACTGAGTCAAGATGCGAGTCCCCTTGTGCGTGAAGCTGCCATGACTGCCCTGGGAAGCATAAGATCCGATCGAGTTTTACCTTATTTACAACGGGGCTTAAATGATGCTGTGGCTGATGTGAAAAAAGCAGCCTCTTTAGCCTTACAACAAGCTAGACTCACCCAATCTTCATCTCCAAAACCTCGGTCTTTATGGGAAAATCGCCCGGAGAGTGGGGGAATGGGGCAATAGGGCAATGGGAGAAAACGGGGACGCGGAGACTGGAATTATTCCCTGCTCCCTACTCCCTGCTCCCTATTGCCTATTGCCTATTGCCTATTTCGTAGTTCCACACAATAAAAACCATGAATCAACAACTCGCTTTTTTAGGACTTGGAGTTATGGGTGGCCCCATGAGCGCTAACCTGGCTCGTGCCGGATATCCTATTAAAGGATGGAATCGTACCCCCAATCGCCCAGGGGTAAGGGCGGCTCTAGAAGCAGGTGTAGAGATCGTTTCCTCGATTCAAGAAGCTGTAGCTAAAGCAGATGTGATTTTCTCTTGTGTGGGTGATGTTCCTGATGTGGAGGAAGTCCTATGCGGCCCGGGCAGTGTGGCAGAATGGGCGAGACCGGGGACTCTGGTGGTAGATATGAGTACCATTGGACCGAATGCAGCTCAGGCGATCGCCCAAACCTTGTCCACTAAATCACTTCGATTTTTAGATGCTCCCGTCTCTGGGGGAGATGTTGGGGCCCAAAACGGCACATTAACGATTATGGTCGGAGGCAGTGAAGCGGATTTTCAAGATGGCTTACCCTTCTTTGAAGTGATGGGAAAATCGAGCCACCTCTGTGGCCCAGTCGGCAGTGGCCAAGCGGTTAAACTATGTAATCAAGTCCTCTGTTCGGCTAATTTAATCGGCTTATGCGAAGCCATAAAACTGGCCCAAAAACAGAAGATCGATCCTAATTTAATCGTTGAAGTTTGTAGTGGTGGCGCGGCTGGCTCTTGGGCCCTCTCCAATCTCGGCCCTAAAATTAATCAGTCTGATTTTGCCCCCGGTTTCGCCATTAAGCATATCTTAAAAGACTTGCGCTTGGTTTTAGAAATGATTGAAGCCGAAGAATTCCCAGGTACTGAGTTAGCCAATCAGCATTTTAAGAGTGTTGAGAAGCTAGATAATGGGGGAGAATTGGGCACTCAGGCGATGATGAAAATCTATCACCCCTCTTGAGGAGTGGAATTGAGAAACTGATACACCGGCTCTTCTGTAAGAACCCGTTATTTTAGTGATCGCCTCTAAGCTCTTACCGATACCCAAACGGGCGTTAGATTAGCATAGATTGAGTTAAGGATAACCGTACCCTATGCCTACCCTTCGACAGTGAAGACAAGGAATAGGGGTAGATATTCTTGCTGCTATCACTCTCAATGGCCTACTATTACCTGCTATATGTCATCACCACCCCCAAAGCGCCCTTCCTTAACGGCGGGGTTAGCAGCACTCAAGCGTCAAGAGTACGATCGCGCGATCGCCCACTTAAACGGCGTTTATACCAATGAATCAGAGGGCATTCGCAAAAGACGCGCTCAACAGGGATTAGTTATTGCTTATCGTAAAGTGGGTCAAGGGCAACAAGCGCTGAATTTATGCCACTTACTCACCTACAGCCCCGATGCACCGTTCCAAAACTGGGCGAAAAAAACCTTACCTAAACTCAAGCGCCAGTTCCCCAATCTGGAGCCATCCAAGACCATGTCTCCCGATGATCCCACAGATGCTTTACCCGTTTCTGCTCCTCAGGCTCCTAAAACGGAAGTGAAAGAACCAAACAACCGTCTGTCCTCTCCTTCTGCTACCCCAGAAGTGAGAACCTGGAAAAATGCTGGACGTGCTAAACGATGGGGTACGCTCCCGAAAACCTCGAAACTGGGATCGGATATCCGTTGGTTATGGGGTTTGCAAGGAATAACGGCGATCGCCTTTTTTGGCTGGATGGTGACTGTCATTGAGATCAGCATTGCCCTTGTCCAGTACCTGCTCTTGAAACTGCCCTTTCTCAACCCTTGGCAAATTCTCTATCGAGACCCCACGTTATTCCTATTCATCTTCTCATTATTAATTTTTATCGCTTCTCCAGCTTTGCTCTCTCTCCTGCTCAAAAAAAGGTATGAATTAGAACCCCTAAACCTGGAGCATCTCAAAACCATCCGGCCAGAATCAGCGACCGTAATTCAACGCTGTTGTCGTCAACGGAAACTTACCCAACCTAAACTGGGTATTTTACCTACCTCGTTACCCCTGATTTTCACTTATATCCAATACCCGATCGGTCACTTGCGCCCTACCGGTCATATTGTTATTTCTCAGGGAATGCTCGATCGCCTGGAAGATGATGAACTCGCTATCTTTTACGCAACCCAACTGGCTCATATTCTCAACTGGGATTTTCTCTTGCTTTCAGCTTGTGTCTGTTTCCTGCAACTCCCCTATACTCTATATTGGTCAATCTCTAAGTTAGGTGAGCGTTTGGCCGATCGCCTGGATATCCGTCTGCTAGAACTGATCGTCAGAGGCTTATCTACTCTCTTGGCAAACCTCAGTTATACCTACTATCATCTGTTCCGTCTGCCCCTACTGCTACTCTCTCGATGGCGACTGCTCTATAGTGATGCTACTGCAGTGAGTCTTACCGGTAACCCGAATGCCTTTACCCGTGGATTGTTGAAACTAGCACAAAGTTGGCACAGGGGAATTATACAGACATCTAGTGTGCCGGAAGTCGTAGAACGCTTCGATCTCTTGCTTCCGCTAGGAGTGGAACAGGCGATCGCGATCGGTAATCTAACCCCGAATCAACCCTTTGAAAGTGTTCTGCAATGGGATTTACACAATCTATATCGCTATGGAGTTACCCTACTGAGTAGTCATGGACGATTGGGAGATCGCCTGCAACGGTTAACGGATTTAGCCCGATTTTTCCGCTTAGAAACGGAGTTAGATCTACCGTTTATCCCTCCCCGTCCCTTCTCTTTATCGTCAGATTTTACCCAATGGCTAACCACCCAGATGAATTTCAGTTTAGAAACCCAGTTACGTCTGCCCTTTACCTCTCCCATTCGGCTCTCTTTACCTTCAACTTTACCTGAATGGCTGAAAACGGCGATTAATTTGAGTGTTGCCACTTCGATCTTTGTTAATAATAGTCTCCCCTTATTCCCTCGCGCTCTCTGTCAAGCGTTCATTGTGGGGATCGGGTTTCGTCTGGTGTTGATGCTGGTGGGGGCGATCGCCTATTTTTTCTATGTGGGTCAATTGGTTTGGCTCTCCCAAGATCAGGATGGGGATTTAATAACCGCTTGTTATTTGATTAGTTTGAGCCTGATCCTGATGCTTCAGATCAATCGCTATTATCCGGAAGTGCGTCCCCTCCAGGATCAGCGCATCGATCATTCAGAAACCTTCGCCAAGCTCCAAATCGATGCTACTTTAACCCCTCAAAAACGCCAAATTATGCGCTTACAGGGCAAACTCTTGGGACGGCGCGGGGTTCATAATGGTTTAGGACAGACGTTAATCCTACACACTTCTGCGGGGTTAATTCGTTTACGCCATTGCCCCCGTGCGAGTATTTTCGGCGATTGGGGGATTAACCCTGTTTGCCCCAAAGATTTGATCGGTCAGTCTGTGAAGGTAGGGGGCTGGTTGCGTCGGGGAGCTGATGTGGCTATAGATTTGGCCTATTTGGAGGGGCGACCGCAACTACAAGCCAATAGCTATCATCCCCTACTCCTGTCTTTATTGGCGATCGCCTCTGGACTTTGGGGCGCTTATCTGGTTTTTCAGACCTAATGTAAAGAAATTTTGCGAGATTTCAATTTGTGTGTTACATTTCTTAACAAGAAGGCTCAAGCCAGAACAGTCAATCAACCTGGCGATCAACAACGCAAGTGCAGGGTGGGCTGCTTTGGAATCATGTGTTCTTCCTCCCAACACAGCAAGTTAACCAGCCGCGTAACCGGCTGGTTTTTACTATCTGTTAGCCATAGGATTAAGAAATTTTCTGAACAAGGGGATGACAAAATCCTGGACTTAAGGGTAAAATAATTGAGTTTTGGGTAGCTCCATCTGCCAAAACGTGATAGGTTAAATATGGCATGAAGTAAACATGGTAGAGCCACCTAAAGAATATAAATATGTGCTCGATAGCGATAGGAATACCCGGAAAATTTACAGTGACTCCAAAGGGAAAACCTGGCTCTTCCTTTTCCGAGTCTTCGGAATCGATAAAGCCTGCCATGAGACTCAATGAGCAACGTGATGCCTAACCCAATCTTAATAGTAAAGGTTTACCAACGAGGTGAATATTTTACTGTGTTTACCCATCATCCTCAGTCTACTGAATGCCAGATCGGTGTTCAGGAGGCTAGGTCATGCCATATCTATGTCAACTCAGACTAAATAGGGAGGTCTTATCAATGTCTGTTCGGTTATACGTTGGTAACTTACCGAAAGAAACGGAAAAGCAAGAGCTGGAAGCTGTTTTTGCTGAAACAGAACCCAAAGTTTCCACTAAGGTCATTACAGACCGTAAGACCGGTAAGTGTCGCGGATTTGGGTTTGTCACGGTCAAAAATGAAGAGCAAGCCGACCAAATTATTGAGCAATTTAATGGGTATTTGCTCAAAGAAAGTCCCCTTAAGATCGAGAAAGCCCAGCCTCGGAACAAAGGTAAAGAGGGGGGCAGCGCAGAAGGTGGGGCAGCCTCTAGCGCTCCTACTGCCAGCTCAAGCGGTGGCGGAAACCGTAAGAAAAATAAATCCAAGAAAAACACCTCTAGCTCCAGCCAAGATACGGGTTCCATTCAACCCGATCCTCGTTGGGCTGCGGATCTGGAAAAACTCAAAGAACTGCTGGCAACGCAAACCACTAAAAGTTAGCAGCATTTTACCAGCAGAGTTGACTTGTGAAGGTAAAGGATTTAGTCCTTTACCTTGGTTTGCTTTTATCGATAAAACCTTGGACAATACCTTGTATGGTTTGGGAATCAAAAGGCTTAGTCAGATACTGGGTTGCTCCAGCAAGTTGCCCTTGGACTTTATCAAAGGGACTATCCCGCGCCGTCACCATCACAATCGGCAGAGATTGAAACTCAGGGATACTGCGAATGGTGCGGCAAAGTTCCAAACCATCAACCCCTGGCATAGAAACATCAAGTAAAAGAACGGCGATGGATTCGTTATAAATCAAATTTAAGGCATCTACAGCATTATCAGCGACTAAAACCTCTACGCCTTGATCTTGGAGTGCATTTTGAATCGATTTTTGGACGATCGCACTGTCATCAACGGCGAGGATTTTAGGGGGAGATGGTGGAGTTGTGAACAACACGGTTGCCTCATCACGTACAGATTCAGGGACTCCCACAGGGGAAATTCGGGTAAATTTGGGGGAATTTTTCAGTCAAACCCTTGACAAACCCCTAGCACTTAAGGTTATCATATCAAAGGTAAAGCCAATGGGGTGTAGCCAAGCGGTAAGGCAGCGGGTTTTGGTCCCGCCATTCCTAGGTTCGAATCCTAGCACCCCAGTTTAACTTCATAGCTTACATGCTATGACTCTCGCCTAGGAATGGCGGGACCAAAATCCACAACTCTGCCTAAAATCTGCCTAAAACCACCATAGCACCTCCAAAAGTAAGGGGCAAGAAATAGGTCAAATGAGTTAGATAGTAATTAGAGTTTTCTATAG
>NZ_JAGHZN010000109.1:0-6074 GCF_017746735.1 Roseofilum sp. Guam
TGGGAAAAATCACTACGGCTATAAAAATCATATAAGTATCGATAAGAAATATGGATTTATTCGCAAATATGAAGGGACAAATGCATCAGTTTATGACTCAAAAGTATTGGGAAAACTGATAGATATAGAGAATTCAGAACCAGAAATATGGGCAGATAGCGCCTATCGGAGTGAAGAAATTGAATGGCTCTTATCAAAGCTAGGATTTGAGAGCCAAATTAATGAAAAAGGGTGTATAGCGCTTCGCGCTAGGGAATAGGCAATAGGCTCTCTAGCAATAGCTTGTATGGCTTAGGTTCTAAGGCTTCAAGCTGTACCTCATAGAAGAGAGAAAGATACAAACCGTTAAGTGAAGAACAAAAATTAAGTAATAGAGAAAAATCAAGAACGAGGGCAAAAGTAGAGCATGTATTTGGAGCTTGGGTAATGTGCATGGGAGGAAAGCTTCTACGTTCGATTGGGAAAGTGAGAGCAAAAGCAAATATAGGTTTGAGAAATTTAGTATTTAATCTGCTCATACCATTTCTATGTAAAGATGCGCTTCATGATTGGCTCTAAACCCTTGCTACTCAAGGATTGATCGGTTGCAGCTTAAATGATATCAGATAGGTCTTCTGGTCAACCGCAGATATATAATTAAACCTCACTATAATTAGGGAGTTACAATAAAAAGTGATGGCTTCATGATTGACCGTCTATTCCTATATATAAAATCCCCTCTTTTTGAAAAAAGGTGGGCTTTTTTTATCTCATTAATTGCTCGAAAGAGCAATTAATAGAGGTGCCCTATATTTTTATGACAACCTGCATTATCTAGTTGCAGAAAATTCAGGGTTTCTGGAAATTCTTTTGATAACTGATTCACCAATAACTGAAAGCACTGATACCATTTCGCTATGAAGCTGCAACTGATCAATCCTTGAACAGCAAGGGTTTAGATCCAATTATGAAGCGCATCTTTACATAGAAATGGTATTCCTATATATTCCTTTGCTCTTTTCCTACCCATTATTATACCATTTCCCCTCTTCTGTCACTTTCGGAAATCACGATCGCTGTATCCCCTATGGAGAGAGAGATGTACTGATCTGACTGGATTTTCGAGTTTCTGTTAGGAAAAACTGTCGCGATCGCCGATACTGCAAGAGTTCTAGAATTCACTCAAGACAAGTGTTTTCCCAGTTTGACAGAAGAGGGTTACTTCTGTCTATAACACTTTCCCGGTCTATGAAGCTCACCGTTTCGCTCGGCGCTTAGAAATCATTCACACCCCACGCAATGGTAGTTGGTTGAATGTCGCTGAAACCGAGTTACCTGTGCTTTCTGAACAATGTCTCAAGCGTCGGATCGCCACGGATTTAGAACTCAGGAGTGAAGTTGATGCCTGGCAGCACGAGCGTAATCAGATGTGTGCAAAGGTAATTTGGCAATTTACTACGGAAGATGCACGGGTTAAACTAAACATCTTTATCTAGTGTTTGAGTGGGATGAATCCCTCTTTTTCTAATGCACCAAATTAGAGCGGTCACGGCACTACTGCACTACACCGTGACCCGGCTAAAATAGGGATCAGGTAATTCACAACAGTAGAAAACTATACCTAAAGAACCACACTACTAGCGCTCGCTCCACCCACATTGACTGCCGTCAGTCCAGTTCCGCCAATTGTGTCACTAAAATTACCCGCAGCATTCAGCGTCCCCGTACCATTATGGAGAATTGAGAATGTACCGCCATTCACAGCAAACGCATTATTCGTAACCGTCAAAAAGCCTCCCGCTCCCAAATCCGTACCCGGACGAATCGCCAACCCATTATTACTACCCGTCACTCGGTTATCCCGAACCACAATACTACCTGCATTACTCAACGTCGCTCCAAACGGAGACTCTCGCAGACGAATCGCCCCATCTGTGCCCCCATTATTTGTATTAATATTTTCCAACAGGTTATTCTGAATGGTGACTGTACCGCCACCGGCTCTCACACCAGCTACTTGAATCCCCTGCTGGCGCACTGCATTCAAACGATTACCACTAATATTGGCTGAACCAATCGTATCCAACAAGATTCCTGGAGCATCTTCACCAGCATTACCCACATTATTCACCGCATTATTAATAATATTTGCTGTATCTACCTCATAGATAAACATCGCCCGCTTTCCATTGCCCGTAATCCCATCAAACAAATTATCTTGAACCGTCAACGTACCAAACCCTTGAGGATTAGGCGAATTCAATACTCGGAAAATCCCATCTTCTATTAGATTGGTAAACCGATTACTCCTAATAACCACCTCACTACCTGGATCTCTCAAATTCATTACCGGAGTCGCTGCATCCCCATCACTGGTAAACTCGAAACCATTGATAATAATTGGCCCCGCAGGAGAACCAGGGCGGTCAAATTCCACAAACCCTCCTGCACCTCCAATAGTTGCTTCTGGGTTGCGAGTAGCACCCAACGCTTGATTGGCATTGGGCCCCAACAATTGCACGGGTTTATTAATATTAATCACCTGGCCAGGAATATACATCCCTGGTAGCACTTGCACCAAGCTACCAGTGGGTGTAGTAGAGACGCGATTAATCCCGCCCTGAATTTGAGCAAAGGCATTAATACCAATAATCCCGTCTCCCTCAGTCAGCGGCCCATCTCCATCGGGGTCAACGGGTGTACCATTGGCTAGAGTTGCCCAGTTATCATCCACATATACCCAATCATCATCCAGAATTTTCACCTGAGCCGTATTTGGAGTTCCTACGATATAAAACCCACTATTCGAGAGGGTAATCGTCACATCCTCAACCGTATTAGGACTATCATTATTAATCGGGACAACAGGTAATTCCACTGTTGTGGCTCCAGCCGGAATAGTTACACTCTCGTTGAGCATTTGGTAGCGTGTGCCATTTGCAGCCGTTCCCTGCACTGTATAGTTAACGGTCAGTGCAGCAGCAGTAGAGCCTCCAGTACGGGTGAGGGTAAAAATACCATTGGTGGCTGGGTCTCCTTCTACGGCAATATTGGTGGTCGCTTCGACCGATACCGTGGACGGTTGAGGAGGGGGAATCGGAGTGGGTGTCGGGGTTGGCGTTGGCGTTGGCGTTGGCGTTGGCGTTGGCGCAGGGATGGGATTTAAGTTCGTAGTAAAGTCTGCTACGGTAATCTGATTCGGATTAACCCCAGAGAGCACCATCAGATAGTTGCTGGTTACCCCATCTTGAATGACAGTGGTGCCAGTAAATGGCCCAGTTCCAGCAGTAATTAACAGATTTTCAAAGGCTAAACCCGGTTCTAAACCGAGTAAATCTTGTCCATCTTCAAAATCAACGGCAATATCTGCATCTGTAATTAACGGGCCGCCAGTGGTAGGAGATTGTCCAAATATATTACGCCGACCCATGACAAAAATATCCTGGCCGCCATCACCAAGCAGCACATCCGCGCCTAAATCTCCATGGAGAACATCATTTCCTCGGTCTCCGGATACCAGGTCATTGCCTTGACCGCCATAGAGGATATCATTCCCCTGACCGCCATAGAGGGTATCATTATCCTGATTCCCATTCATGAAATCATCATCCTGATTCCCAATCAGAATATCGGTTCCCTGTTCTCCGAAAATACTGTCGTTATTCTCATTCCCAGATAACAGGTCATTGCCGAAATTCCCGAAAATCAGGTCACCCCCTTGCTGAGAAAATACTGTATCATTACCAGCTAGGAGAAAAATTTGATCGCTTGCTGGGGTTCCGACAATGAAGTTATTGCCGGGCATACCGTTGATAACTGCCATGGGTTCACGTCCTCACCCTAACCACTAGCTTATTTTAGCCGAATCTGGATGGTTGTCACGCTATGTTATGGTTGATTTTAGTTAATGTAAGAAATAGCGCATTCGAGTAAATACCATCACTAAGGACGATTTCCCCGATTCGGACACCCCAGTAAAGACAATCAAGCGAAATAATCTATTACTTATCTAAGCTACTGGGATCTATGCCCAATTCCCTCAGTTTTTTAGCCCATTGTGCTACTTTTTCTTGCGCTTCACGAGCCTGCTGCTGGGCTTCATGAACCTGTTGTTGGGCTTGTAAAGTTTGCCTTTGAGCTTGCAAAGTTTGTTGCCGTGCTGATAAAAGTTGCTCTTCTGGAGTTAAATAGCGCTCTCCTTGATCATTATACCAATACAACCATTCTCTAGTTATCCCTTGATAGGTTCCTTCTGCTCTAGCGAGTCCTAAATTAAGTTCTGGCAACCAGAAGGGTTCTTCTCCTGGGAGAAGCTGATATTCTTCTCCTTTCAATTGATAGACTTCTAGCCGGGGTTTCCTTTTTCGTAAAGGGTTATAAATCGCATAGTATAAGATTCCCAACTCGGCATATTCTGCGTTCCTTTGTGTATATTATTTCCGTCGTTTTTGTGAAACCACCTCTAACGCCAAGCACTCAACGGTGAAACTCAGGTTTGTTTTATCAAGGGTGACGCAGGAACAGGGAAGTCGCGTCTGATTGAAGAATTTTTGGCGCATTCGGCATCCCTTGATGACAACTTACTGTTTACTAGAGGCAACTGCAATGCCCAAACCGGAATTAGCGATCCCTACATTCCTTTCCGAAATATTCTGGCAATGTTGGGCTGGTCTGGCTCGTTTCGGTGCAAGAGAAGGGGGATTACTTAAAGGTTTAGAAGACTTGGAAGATTTGGAAGAATTGGAACAACGCGCTAAGGCAGCAGAGAAAAGCCATGCCGACATCGAGCAATCCCAAATTTTCCTAAAATATACGGCTTTGCTCAGAAATTTAGCTGAACAATGTCCATCGGTTATTATCCTAGAGGATCTTCAATGGGTAGATAATTCTTCCAATACCCTCTTTTTCTATCTGGTTAGAGAGCTAAAAAATAGTCGCGTTTTGTTTGTTGGGTTATATCGCCCCAGTGATGTGGCAGCAGGACGGAATGGTGAGCGGCATCCTCTAGAGCAAATCTTGAACGAAATCAAACGGCTTTATGGTGATATATGGATTGATCTCGATCGGACAACTGAGGAACATGGACAGGCTTTTGTTAATGCACTGATTGATAGCGAACCTAACAAACTTAGTCCATCCTTTCGGAAAGTTTTGTTTGACCGCACTAGAGGTCATGCTCTATTTACAACAGAACTATTACACGCTATGCAAGAACGAGGGGATTTAGTCTAAGAAGAAGGATTTTGGTAGGAATCTAAGCAGCTTAATTGGAAGAAGCTCCCAGCAAAAGTTGAAGAAATTATTGAGGAGCGTATTACTCCTTTATCCCCTGAAATGCGTGAGATACTAAATATTGCTTGTATTGAAGGTGCAGAATTTACAGCCCAAGTGATTGCTAAAATTAAAGTAACTCAAGAACGAGATGTAATTACAAAACTATCATACCAACTGGAACAATGCCATCATTTAGTACAACATATCAGAGAAGAAAGGTTAGGAACAGTAATCCTATCGCAATACACATTTAGGGCACTTCTATTAATTGACTATACCGTGAATTCATGAGATAATTAAGAAAAAAGAAAGGTAAAAACATGGGTTAAATAAGTTCTTGGAATGTAGAGAACCGTCAGAAAAAGCTAAAGAATAAAAACCGCTGCTCTCTCAACTGAATGAATTAGTACCTTGGGAAGAGTTTTGTCCAATCCCTGAACAAATTCATGACCGTGAACTCTCAAGTAATGCCGGTTGTAAACCCCTAGATGTTATCTTAAGGGCACTTCTATTAATTGACTATACCGTGAATTCATGAGATAATCAAGAAAGAAAAAGTAAGGGAAAAAACATGGGTTAAATAAGTTTTTTGCACGTAGAGAACCGTCAGAAAAAGCTAAAGGAGAAAAAACCGCTGCTCTCTCAACTGAATGAATTAGTACATTGGGAGGAGTTTCGTCCAATCCTCGAATAAATTCATGACCGTGAACTCTCAAGTAATGCCGGTCGTAAACCCCTAGACGTTATCTTAATGTTCAAGTGAGTTATCCTACAAAAATTGTTCAATTTAAGTGACGATCAATTGGAGTACCAAGTCAATG
>NZ_JAGHZN010000110.1:0-5010 GCF_017746735.1 Roseofilum sp. Guam
ATATTGCCCAATCTCCTCCCCCCCTCGGCAGCCAGGGGAAAACACGGGTCAAACCGGAGTGTCCAATCTCCCAGATCGTTATGAAACTGATGGCGAAGAATGCCGAAAACCGTTATCAGAGTATTTTGGGATTGAAATTTGACCTGGAAAAGTGTCAAAACCAATGGCAACAGAGGGGGAAAATCGAGCCTTTTGAGTTGGCATGCACAGATAGAAGCGATCGCTTTCTGATTCCCGAAAAACTCTACGGACGGGAAACCAGCGTACAACGATTACTGGAGGCTTTCGATCGCATCGCCCTAGGAACAACAGAAATGATGCTGGTGGCTGGGTTTTCCGGCATTGGGAAAACAGCGGTGGTTAATGAGGTTCACAAGCCGATTGTCAAACAGCGAGGCTACTTTATCAAAGGGAAATTTGACCAGTTCAATCGCAATATTCCCTTCTCAGCTTTTGTCATCGCCTTCCGGGATTTAATGGGACAGTTATTAGCAGAATCGGATGCCCAGCTTGCCCAGTGGAAAGAGAAGACTCTCGCGGCTTTGGGAGAAAATGGGCAAGTGATTATTGACGTAATTCCCGAATTAGAGCGAATCATTGGCAAACAGCCAAAAGTTGCCGAACTTTCGGGCACTGCGGCGCAAAATCGCTTCAATGTATTGTTTCAGAAATTCATTCAAGTTTTTACAACCCAAGAGCATCCCTTAGTTATTTTTGTTGACGACCTCCAGTGGGCAGATTTGGCATCGCTGAAGTTGATGGAATTGCTAATGGAGGATTCGGGAACCGGTTATCTGCTGCTTCTAGGAGCTTATCGGGACAATGAGGTATCTCCCGTTCACTCGTTAATGCTGACTTTAGATAAAATTGCTAATGCCGGAGCGACGATTGATACGATAACTCTCGCACCTTTAAGCCCAAAAAACCTTAAGTGCTTGGTCGCAGATACTCTAAGTTGTAGCCGGGAAGTAGCCCAACCTTTAACAGAATTAATTGATCAAAAAACTAAAGGGAATCCCTTTTTTGCCACCCAATTTCTCAAAGGGTTGCACGAAGATGAATTTATTGTCTTCGATCGTGATAAAGGCTATTGGTTCTGTGACATAACGCAGGTGCGGCAGTTGGCCCTGACCGATGATGTCGTCGAGTTTGTGGCTTCTCGGCTGCACAAGCTACCATCCGCCACCCAGGAGATGTTGAAGTTAGCCGCTTGTATCGGCGATCGCTTTGACTTGGAGACTTTGGCAATTGTCAGCGAACAGTCTCGAATGGAAGTGGCAGCTTCCTTGTGGAGAGGGCTGCAAGAAGGATTGGTGTTGCCCCTGGGCGAGACCTATAAGTTTTTCCAAGAGAGTGAAACAGAGGAAAAGGGACGGGCAGAAGAAATATCGGTTAGCTACAAATTTCTACACGATCGCGTCCAGCAAGCGGCTTATTCGCTCATTCCAGAAACGCAGAAAAAAGTCACTCATCTCACCATCGGCCAACTGTTACTCGGCAACTCTCGAACGGCAAAACCTGAAGATAAAGTTTTTGACATTGTCAATCAACTCAATATGGGGAGGCAGTTGATTTCTTGCCCGGAAGAACGCCATGAATTAGCCCAATTAAATTTACAAGCCGGACAGAAAGCAAAGACTTCAACCGCCTACAGTGGAGCGCTGAGATATTTAAAAATCGGACTTGAATTGCTCGACTCAGACCCCTGGAATGCCCAATACCAACTGACTTTAGATCTCTATACTGAGGTTGTCGAAGCGTCTTACCTTAATGGTGAGTTTGAGGACGCACAGAACTATAGTGAATATGTTCTGCAAAATACGAGCAATGTCTTGGATGTTGTTAAAATATACGAATTAAAGATCGGTCAAACTTTCGCAGAAAATAAAGCTAAAGCAGCATTAGAGATAGGATTAAAAAACCTCAGCAGATTAGGGATATCTCAGGAGGATATTCGTGCTTACGGACAGCGAGAAATTGTGTTATGCGATCGCGACGATTTAGCTAATAGCTCCTCCATGACCGATCCCTATAAGCTGGCCGCAATGAGAATTCTCGTTTCGATTACTTCAGCAGCGGCTATGGCTAAAACCGATCTTTTTTCTTCTCTGGTTGCCACCCAGATCCATCTATCTTTGGACGAAGGCCATTCCAGTTTAACCGCTTCTGCCTATGGTTGGTATGGCTTTCTTCTGTGTGGATATCTGGGAGATATGGAGAAAGGGTATCATGCGGGACAATTAGCCATAGATGTGTTAAACCGATTTGAAGCAACATTTCTTAAATGTGAAGTGAGGAATCTGGTTTATCAGATGAATCATTCTTGGAAAGAGCATCTCAGAACCATTACTCCTCTCTGCTTAGATACATTTAAGATTGGTATCGAGAATGGTAGTTTAATTCATGCAAGTTATAGTGCCGGAAATTACTTTGTGAACATGTTTTTGATCGGCGAGAATTTACAAGTGATGTTAGAAAATTACATCTATATCAATCGCTTTCGCAAACAAGTCAAAAGCACTCTAGTAGTCACGGATATTTGGCGGCAGCTTAACCTGAATTTACAAGGATTGGTTCAAGACCGTTTTCAACTGACGGGAGAATCCATCAATGAGGATAGTTTAGTGCCTAAAATGCTAGACTGTGGAGATACTTGGGGATTGTTTTCGTTGTTAGTTGCCAAAGAAATTTTACTCTATTTCTTAGGGGATTACGAGCAATCTGTTCAATGTGCCATTCAAGCAAAAGAATATATTTCTGCGGTCGGAGGGTGGCCGCCAATTGGGGTTCATAATTTCTATTTTTCTCTATCGTTGCTGGCGTTATATGCCGATGCCGACCCTGAGTGTCAACAGCAATATTTAGCACAAATTGCCACTAATCAAAAACAAATGTTCCTTTGGGCGCAGAGTGCTGCCATGAATTACCAGCACAAATATGATTTAGTTGAAGCAGAGCGATCGCGGATTAGAAGAAAACGAACAGAGGCCATTGAATTATACGATCGCGCCATAGCCGGAGCAAAAGACAACCAGTACCTACAAGAAGAAGCCCTCGCCAACGAACTAGCTGCCAAATTCTATTTAGATTGGGGGAAAGAAAAGGTAGCCACAGGCTATATGACCGATGCTTACTATTGCTACGCCCACTGGGGAGCTAAAGCCAAAACCGACCAACTCGAAGAAACATATCCCCAACTGCTTTCCTCGATTCTGCAACAGCCCCTTTTGCCGTTAGAGAGCAGTCTAACCACGACTAGCACTTTAAGCACTTTAATGCAAACGGCCCGTTCGAGTAGCAGCACAACCGGCTTGATGCTCGATTGGGCAACGGCGATGAAAGCGGCTCAGTCTCTATCGAGTGAAATGCACTTAGATAAACTGGTCTTAACCTTAATGAAAGCAGCGATGGAAAATGCTGGAGCTGATAGCGGTATTCTGCTACTACAGCAACTAGAAGGTTGGCAGGTTGTCGCTCTATACTCCCAAGAAAGTGGCGATTTATCCTCAAGCGAGGTCTTGACTGAACGCTCTATTCCTACCAGTGTGATTAATACAGTCAAACGTAGCCAAGAAGCGATTATTGTTAACGATTTCTCTGGCGATATCCAGTTTGCCGGTGACCCCTATCTACTGCAAGAACAACCCAAAAGCTTCCTGTGCGCGCCTATCCTCAATCAAGGCAAGCTGATCGGTATTCTCTATCTAGAAAACCATCTGGCAACCGAAGCATTTACTAGTGATCGCGTGGAACTGCTCTCTATGCTCTGTTCCCAAGCCGCTATATCTCTAGAAAATGCCCGTCTCTACGAACAAGCACAACAGGCCATCAAAGACTTACAAGAAGCCCAACTGCAATTGGTGCAAAGTGAGAAGATGTCAGCTTTGGGTAACTTAGTGGCAGGAGTGGCCCATGAAATTAATAATCCCGTAGGATTCATTGCTGGAAATATAAACCCAGCACAAGATTATGTGCAAGACTTGTTGGGATTAATAGACCTTTATCAGCAAGAATATCCCGAGCTAAATGAATCCATTGAAGAAGAAATAGAAGCAATAGACTTAGAGTTTTTGCGCTCGGATTTACTGCAACTGATTTCTTCCATGCGCTCAGGAACAGATCGAATCCGTCACATCAGTAATTCTTTACGGACATTTTCCCGCACAGATAAGGAGTATAAAGTTCCCTTTAACTTGCATGAAGGCATTGACAGCACATTGCTGATTCTCAAACATCGCCTGAAAGCTAACGAGAAGCGTCCAGCGATTTCAATTTCAAAAGAGTATGGGGATTTACCCGAAGTCCACTGTTTCCCGGGACAACTCAACCAAGTATTTATGAATCTGATTGCCAATGCTATTGATGCGTTAGAATCAGCAAATGAAGGACGCAGTTTTGACGAGATTGCCAATCAGATTAAAATTATTACCTCAGCAACACCCCAGGAGGTGACTATCAACATTGTTGATAATGGCACGGGGATGCCAGAAGAAGTTAGAGAACGTATCTTCGAGCAAGGATTTACCACTAAAGCAGTGGGTAAAGGTACGGGGTTAGGAATGGCAATCGCTCATCAAATTATTGAGGAAAAACACGGGGGTACAATCGATTGTTATTCCGAAATCAGTAAAGGTACGGAATTTATGATTTCTCTTCCTTTAGGCAATCCTAATGTGAAGAACTATGGATAAGGTTTAACCCCAAAGATATAGCTAGAGTGGTCTCGTTCACAACTTCTTAATATTGCTATAATAAGCTAAAGGAAAATCTCCCCAATCAAGTCGTTCTAAAAAACTGCCATGGCTAGTCTCAGAACTCCCCTCCAGGGCTACGAAGTCATTGAACTACTGCACTCTAGTTCCAGAACGCTAGTTTATCGAGGACTACGCTTGGCTGATCGGACTGCGGTGATTATTAAATTGCTCAACGGCGAGTATCCGACCTTCAGCGAATTGGTCAATTTTCGCAATCAATACACCATTGCCAAAAATCTCGACTTGCCCGGAATTG
>NZ_JAGHZN010000111.1:0-4958 GCF_017746735.1 Roseofilum sp. Guam
AGGGAGTTGAGGTTTGGTTCGTTACTTTAATACCAAATTCGGCCCAGGTTTTGATATTATCCTGGTTGGGGATAATCAAGACTCGTTCTGGTACGAGGGTTTCAAACCTGATACCACCAGTAATAGTGTAATTACTCTCCAGGGATGCCATAGGTTTAAGAATTGAACGATGGATAGTTACTTTTTTTCACTTCTTTATCCGAAAGTTTTTCAATTACGAATACCGATGAGGTGGCTTCTTAGGTTACAGCGTGCGATGTTTTACTCCTTGTATTCCCGCTTACCGATAGTGTCCACCAAGCTATATGGGTAAACTGAGCTACTTCAAACCAGGTTAAAGTGAAAACCCAATAGGCGATCGCCACTGCCAAGAGTTTCCGGTTTGGCGATCGCACAACGAGAAAAACACCATATCCCCACAATGCCGTATAAGATAGCATTCCCAGTATACCCACTGATAAAATCGTATCCAAAATTAGATTATGAGCTTTATAGGTAATCAAAGGTAACGTACGCAAGCTGCCATTTTCACCCACGACATCGTAACTTAAATGACCCAAACGGACGACATTGGGCCTATTTTTTGGCGATCGGATATAGGGATAAGCAATGCCGAAACCATTGAAACCCCACCCAAATAAAGGGCGTTTGCCGATCCCACGAGTGGCTAACTCCCACAGGTATATTCGGTCTGAGGTTATTTGTTGGATCGCAGACAAACCTGAAATTTGTCTGGTGGTAGTCATGACCCCAATCATCAGTATGACCACCAAAATAAGGGGAATTAGTCGTCGATAGTATTTCCTTCCTGACAAGTATAAAATGCCAAAGATGAAAGCAACAAGAGCCATCCGAGTATTGGCCAAAAATAAGGCGATCGCGATCGGAATGATTATCGTCACGGTTGTTGGCAACGATACCCATCTGAGCTGTCTGCAAGCAACCGCCATCACGCCAAGGGCTGCCAACACAAATGCAGCATGACCGCGATGGGAGTAGAAACCGATAGGTTGATGATTCTGAAAAATAGTGCTGACTAGGATATGATCTCGCAGTAATTGTCCGGTGGTTGCCGTGTAATCAATACGCCAGTCAATCAACTGGGGAAAGGTACTCAAAGCCAGAAGAATGCCACCGATGAGAAAGCCGTAGAGTTGAGCGGGCAATAGTTGTGGATATCGTTTTAAAACCAGGGTATTACTGAGAGTGAAAGCTGCGATCAGCAACCAGTAGAGCCAACCATCTCCCATCTGATCTTGACCGAATAGAGAGCGCATGGGAAACGGACTCAGGAGAGTAGAAATGAATCCAATCAACAGAAATATTTCCCAGAGAAGTTTAGAGGTAAACCAGCTTTTGGGAATGTGTAGAGTTAGCCAATTTTTCCACAGTAGGTAGAGATTGCAGATCGCAATCAGAGCCAGTACAGCACATTTGGGTTGAGTCCAGATTTCTCCCCGACTGCTTCCCCAAGGATTAATGATAATGATACTAAGGGTAAATAATAGGGTGTAAACAATAGTGCTTCGCGCGGGACTGGGAAAACCTGTTTTATCGCTGGAGTCCTTATTTTTCATGCTGTCCATGAGAGTACCCTCGCCAGGAATATCTTCGTCGTTGTACCTCTTTTGCCGTGCAAATCAGGGTTGTAGGGGCTTGCATATTTTTTGCTCCTACAGATACCACCGTTGGCGATCGATTGTCATAGATCGCCCTTAATGAAAATGACTATAACTGATGACTTCAACTCTAACTACTTCCGATTCCTCAAACCGATAAATTTCCAGACTCCAAAAGCACCCAACCCGATTAAACCCCACACCGAATTGGATTCTGGGACTTTCTGCTTTTTCGTTTCTTCTTCAGCGACTATCGGACGCATCTTAAAACTGCCGACATTTTTATCAAATGCCAGTTGAATTGGAAAATACGTTTCTTCTGTATTACCGATGAAATAATCAATATCAGTTACTTTAAACCGGGAAACACCTGAACCGAGTAAGGAAAGAAAATCGACTCTATCTCCGGGACTAAACTCTCCCAGAATTAGGTCGTCAACCATAACTGTAAACAAATCGTCTTGACCGACAGGAAAATCTAGAATTTCCGTAAATAGGGTGTCATCGGTGGCGACAAATTCAAATCCCTTCTCTATGGGTGGGTCATACCAGCGACAACCGGGAACGTTAGAGAAGTGTTGCCAGCCATCAGAGTCGATGCTACTGGGGAGTATGGGATTTTGTTGAGTGCGACCCGGTGTATCTTCAATGTCACCGCCGTCCTCGTTGCCAAGGATAACTCCTCCACCTCCACTACTGCCAATAATACCGCCACCACCGCTACCGCCGATGATAATCCCTCCACCACCGCTACCACCGAGTGTAATACTGCCATTGTTATTGCCTTCACTACCCGTTCCTATTGGGGAGTCTTCAGTATTAAATACATTGATATAAAGTTCGTAGTTACCCTCATCTTCTCCGCGACGACCACCATCAGCAGCCTTAACAGATAAATTGATCCTACCACTACTAGAAACAGTACCCAAGACTGAGGAGGCAAAACCATCACCAAGCTGACTGCTGTTATCGTCAGCTCCAAGGAAATAGCCGTTATCATCATATCCGCTCAGGTAAGTATTGGGGTTGCATTGGTTGGAGGGCAGGTCATTGTTAATCCAGGCGTGAAAGGTGGCTCCAGGAGTGAGGCCGTCTAGGTTAAAGTTGTCTCTTTCTGTACCTGATGATAGGCTGTCTGAGAATTTTTTAGCCACTACACATTCACTACTATTGCTAGCGACTAGACTATCACTGTTGTTACTGGCCAAATTATGTTCGCTTCCAGGGGGGCAAACCGGATTTTGATCTTGTTTTTTCTCTGATACTTTGTTTTTCCACCCCCATCTGATTCCGTTATAAATCTTGACTTCCCTTTTCTTGCTTTCTGGTGGTGTGATTTCTTCAACTAGATAGAGTTGTGCGTTAAAATAATGGTTCCCGCGAGCCCTTCTTTTACCACTAGCGTATGGTCGATCAATAAAAAAGTCTTCACCAGCAACACTATCGCCGGGATGGTCATAGTAAGGAATGCGAGGGCTTCCTCCATTGTCAATTACCACAGCAGGAAAAACACCAAACAATCCTTTGTAGCTAGCTTGTACCATCTGAATCCAGTGAAGCTTTCCTTCACCAGGCATAGGATCGTTCAAACCAGGATGGTATTTGACATGAAAAAGAGAACCGACTCCACGATAAATTCCTGTCCTTACAGGGTCTACATCTGTACTGGCATCACCACACCCATCCCTATAACCACAAGCTTGATTAGTCACTATTTCAAAACTCCCCTCTAAATCATTTTCTGCTGGCAGAAAAGACCAAGTATATTCAGGAGACGACTCGACAAGAGACCACTGAGTTAACCGTCTCAAAAATTCTCCTGTTCCACCTCTTTTGATTTCAGTGACACCCCCAACAGTATCATTCCATGTATTAGGGTCCCACCATAAACGGGTATCTAATTCCGTCTTTCCAATAAGATCGCCTACTGTGTAGTAGGATTCTTTTCTGTAAAACTCGCTGGCACCCGGTTGTGCAGGTATGATAGTAAAGCCAAAACTTGCCTTACCTGTTAACCCGGATAGGAAAACTGTTAATAACCAGACTAGATAAAATTTTTGGTGTTTCATTTTTTGGGATTCCTTAATTTATTAGTTTTGAACAAAAGATTCTTTTTTTTAAATATTGACGAACCAAATATCTACAAACGGAGTCAATACTTGACCCATCCAAAATCCCTCTATTACTTGAGTTTTTTTGATAATAGAATCATATAGCTGTTTAGTTCCTTTTTGATTTTCATAGCTAAATCGAAGCTGATACCACCCTAAATCAAGAGGTTCAAAAACAAACTGACCACCACTTATAACCATGCTAAGTCCGTAATTTTTGCCACAAAGCCAACATATTTTGGCATCAAGAAAAAAGCTGGTACTTTCTCCAGGCATAGTTAAAGCTAAATCTGGTTCCTTTACTCCAGAAAGACTAAGCCAACCCCCACTTACTTCTACAATTTCACCAGTTTCAGCTTTAATAAGTTCTGGAAATAATACAAAGTTGAAAGTAAAGTAAAGAGGGCAATCGCTGTTATTTGTAATCCTAATCCCTATCTCCACCGGATATCCAGGGGACGGATGCAAGGGTGGTTTTAATAGATGCTTTCCTAGGTCGGAAAGTTTTTGAATTAGGTTTCTCTTGGGCAGAGTTAATACTCGCTTGGGTACAAGGGTTTCAAAGCGAATATCATTAACTTCGATAAAATTGTTTTCATTCATGTTGGCTAGATATTACCTATATCAGATGATCAAAGATACAGTGATATTACTGAATTTAAGAATATTCGTTATACTGTAAGGATTCAGTTGTGGCGAGCGATCTCCATCAGGTAAACAAACAAGCTATTTTTCACTCCTTATCCTTAATCTGGAGGATATTCTAAGTAGAATTCTTCGTAGGGTGAAGAGGCTATACCTGTCCAAAGTTCTTCTGGAAAAGGCCAAGGCTGATTGCAAGAACAAATATCGTTTGAAGCCATATATATATTGATGTTGGGATTTGGGGATATTGGGAATACATTTCTGTAAGTAAAACGCACCCAATATTTAATCGGTTTTAGACCTAGAAAAGTATAGAAACCATTAGAGAGGTCTCGATAGCAAAATCCAAGCCTATACCCCCTCCAGACAAATTTAGCTTTGATCCAGAAAGTTAAGGCCTCCCCCGGTTTAGCTAAGAGAAAATCTGACTGCCATGGGATATTTGTTCCATTTCTAGCATAATCAGGTTGGATGAGTTGTCCGTCTGGTCTTACCATTTCCATTTCTAAGTTAAAGAAGATAAAGCGATAGGGAGTTGAGGTTTGGTTCGTTACTTTAATACCAAATTCGGCCCAGGTTTTGA
>NZ_JAGHZN010000112.1:0-4950 GCF_017746735.1 Roseofilum sp. Guam
CTAAAACTGGGGTAGGAGTTGCGTAACAATTTGATCACGACGTTTAGGGAGTCGGATAGGCGTGTTCCTTGATAGACTAAGGTTCGCTCTCCTTCATAGATTTTTGAGCCAATTTGATAGCCAGGAAGTGTTGGAGTCATGAGGTTGGAGCTTTTCTGATGTTCTCTTATGGTAATGATAAATATTTTATTCGCTTCTAATACCCGATCGCGATCACAGCTCAGTTGCGATCGCCATCTCATCTTTTAGCTATGATATGCAATCTAGAATCAGCGAGCTAGTTGCTGAGAGGAAGACATATTTCTAACTCAGTACCTTTACCCAATTGAGAAGTACAGGTAATCTTACCGGCATGTTTTTGGGTGATGATTGATTTCGCGATCGCCATTCCTAACCCCGTGCCTTTACCCACCGCTTTAGTCGTAAATCCTTGCTCAAAGATACGTTCTCTAACTTCTTCTGTCATCCCCATGCCATTATCAGTAATGCGAATGGTGACCTCCTGGGCTGTTGCTGAGGTGGTAATCTTAATTTGATTAGTAATCTCGCCAAAACTGCGTCCTTGGTTGACCTGATCTAGGGCATCAATAGCATTAGCCATCAAATTCATAAACACTTGGTTGAGTTGCCCCGGAAAACATTTTACTTGCGGTAATTCTCCATACTCTTTCACAATTTCAATCCCTCGACGCTCCTCGTTGGCTTTCAGGCGATGTTTGAGAATCAGCAATGTGCTGTCAATGCCTTGGTGAATGTCAAAAGCGACTTTATATTCCTTATCCGTGCGCGAAAATGTCCGTAAAGATCTGCTGATGTACCTGATGCGATCCGTTCCCGATCGCATGGAAGAAATCAGTTCTAGTAAATCCGAGCGCACAAACTCCAGGTCTATTGCTTCTAGTTCCTCTTCTATTGCCTCACTTGGCTGTGGATATTCTTGCTGATAAAGGTCTATTAATCCCAACAACTCTTGCACATAATCTCGTGCTGGGTCTATGTTTCCAGAAATAAATCCTACGGGATTATTAATTTCGTGGGCTATTCCTGCTACTAAGTTACCCAAAGCTGACATTTTCTCGCTTTGCACCAATTGCAGTTGGGCTTGTTTGAGTTCCTCAAAAGATTGCTGTAATTGTTGCTGGGTCTGCTGAAGCTCTTGCACTGTTCCTTTGAGTTTCTGCGCGTAGTCTTGGGACTGTTGATACAAACGGGCATTTTCTAGAGAGATAGCGGCTTGGGAACAGAGCATAGAGAGCAGTTCCACGCGATCGCGCGTAAACGCTCCTACGGCTAGATGGTTTTCTAGATAGAGGATACCAATCAGCTTACCTTGATTGAGGATGGGCGCGCACAGGAAGCTCTTGGGTTGTTCTTGTAGCAGATAGGGGTCTCCGGCAAACTGAATATCACTAGAGAAGTCGTTAATAAGAATTGGTTCAATGCTGTGCTTGACTTTATTAATGACGCTTGTCGGTAGAGCGCTTTCGTTTGCTGTCTTGGTCGAATACAAGTCGGCACCTTCTTGGGGGTATCGGGCTACAACGTGCCAACTTTCTAGTTGCTGCAAGAGTAGAATGCCACCATCTGCTCCGGCATTTTCCATCGCTGCTTTCATCAAGCTTGCGATGAGTTTATCCAAGTGGATTTCCTTCGATAGGGATTGGGAGACTTTCATTGCTGTTGCCCAATCGAGCATGAAGCCGATCGCGCTGGTACTCGAACTGGCCGTTTGTGTCAAAGTGCTAGTCGCGGTTTGACCGCTCTGTAACTGCAAGCGGGGCTGTTGCAAAATGGAGGAAAGTAGTTGGGGATATTTTTCTTCGAGTTGGTCGGTTTTGGCCTTGGCTCCCCAGCGGGCGTAGCAATAATAAGCTTCCTGCATATGAAGTTCAGCATATTTTTCTTTGCCCCAGTCCAGATAGAATTTAGCTGCGAGTTCGTTGGCCAGAGCTTCTTCTTGTATGTACTCGTTTTCTTTAGCTCCTGTAATGGCGCGATCGTACATTTTCATTGCTTCTACTTGCTCCCCCATAACTCGATGGTGTTCTGCGATGACGAGATGATATTTATGTAGATGATTCATGGGCCCGAAGTTCGCCCATCGTTGCAATTTCTCTTGATTGGCTGCAACTTGAGATAGTATCTGCGTTTGTTCTGAAGGGGAACTGTTGGTAAAACGTGCCAGTTGGGTGAGAGAATCGTGGAAATGGAAAATTGGCCAGTGTATGGCTCCTGTTGCCCCATCGAGGTATTCGCGGGCGAGGTCTGCGGTGGGTTGTGCGAGGATATGATTGTTAAAATAATTGCAAAGAATGAGTTTATTGAGTGCCTGAAAGCAGACGGCGGTGCGATCGCCAGCTTCTTCATGCAAGGGGAGCATTTCATCTTCATTGTAAGCCTCTCCCACCAACCGACAGGGATCGTCTGACTTACCGAGCCAATTGAACACGGCTTGGCGGGAAATTTCCTGATAGTGGAGGGCAACTTCTTGTTTGAGGTTGGCAATTATCTCGCTATACTTGGCCATTTCCTTCCCTAAATTGGAGAGTTCCCGGCCCATGAAATACGCATGGTAGCAATAAATTAGGGCGCTAAACGTTGCCCATTCTAAATCGCCGTTTTCCAATCCACTGGCGTAACCTTCCTGTAAGGGAGGAAGAATCGAGCGAATATGGACTTTCCAGTGGCGAATTAAATCGTAAGCAAACACGAAGATTTGGGCTTTGAGGGTATTAGCCTGCAAGCGATCGAGCAATCCTAAAACCAGTTGACTGGCTGCATATCCACTTTCGATATCTTCCACCAGTTCGCATAAAACTATCCCATAAATTGCATAACCGAGGGCGGACTCCGGAGTATTGCCGTAGCTCAGAGATAATTCAACCAATTTAAAGCCCATCAAGGCCATCAGATCGAAAGCTGCCCCGTAGGCTGATCCCGCTACTGAAGCTAAGATACGCATTGCTGCACATTTTTCTGGGTCTGTGGCGATCGCCTCGGCGATGATTTCTGCTTCGGTTTTCTGGGAAAGGGCAGACTTGATGACTTCTAATTCCCGTTCGACATCGGCATGAGTGGGTTGTTCGGGAAACTCAACCCCCAATAATTTGAGGACTTCAAGGGCAATGGCGATCGCTTCGAGGAGCTGTCCTTGGGCTTGGGCAGCCTGAATGTTAGTTTCGTAGATTTTAACGCGATCGAGGAGGGTTTTGGCATATTTCATCACCGTTGCAGCCCATTGTTGCTGCTGGGAAAAATTACCGTTAAGGAAAGCGGCTTCGCCAGCAGAAATATGCAAATCCAGGGTTAAATAATAGTGGGACTCCCAGCTTGTGGGGGGGAGTAGTGAAATCCCTGCGGTGAGATAGTTCACGGCTGCATCATAGGCAGTCGAGGCTTTGGCCTTCTTCCCTGCTTTCAAGTTTAACTCGGAGAGGTTTTGGCGCTCTGCGGATTCTGCCATTAAATCCGCTCCTATGTTCAATTGGTTGACTATATCGAACAGTTTTTCCTCTTTTCGGACCTCGGGGGTATTGTGGAAAAGCAAACGTCCAACTTGAAGATGAGTGATTTGTTTTTGTTCGTTGGGAATCAGGGAATAAGCAGCCTGTTGGACGCGATCGTGCAGGAAGCGATAATCGACAGTTATTATCTCAGTTGGACTAGAATCTATCTCACCTTGGAAAAACTTATAGGCTTGGCTAATGGGTAAAATCATCCCTTCTTGCAGCGCACTCCAAAGCTCGTTCGCCACTTCTTCTGAGTGGGTTTCACAAATCACAGCCAAGGTTTCGAGATCGAACGGGTTGCCAATACAAGCGGCTAACTTCAACACCTCTTGTGTTGCGGCGGGCAGCTTCTGTAAGCGTCCCGCCACAAACTCTACTACATCATCAGTAAGTGCCGAATCTCGCACCTTCACCAAATCGCATTCCCAATATCCCAAATTGCGATTAAACGTAATCAATTCATCCTCATGTAATCCTTTCAAAAACTGTGTCGTAAAAAAGGGATTTCCTTGCGTTTTTTGATACACTAATTCTGTTAAAGGTTGAGCTTGTTCGACATTACAACTGAAGGTTTCTGCCAAAAGCTGATTGATGTGATGTACACTCAAGGGAGCCAACGTGATTGTTGAAATAGTTGCGTCCTGCTTTTCCAACTCTGCTAGGGTCAATATCAATGGATGAGCTGGAAACACTTCATTATCGCGATAGGCTCCCAACAGCAGCAAATAGCCTCGATCGCGATCGCCCATTAACACCTTTATCAGATTTAAAGATGCCGAATCCGCCCATTGCAGGTCATCCAGAAACATCACTAAAGGATGTTCTTGGGTGGTGAAGACAGCAATAAATTGCTCAAAGAGCAGGTTAAAACGATTTTGTGCTGCACTTCCGGAGAGTTCGCGAACGGGAGGCTGTTTGCCAATAACGCTCTCGAGTTCGGGAACGACCTCAATAAGAACTTGACCATTGTTTCCCACTGCTTCTAAAATTTGAGCTTTCCACTCTTGCAATTGGGTATCGGATTCTCCAAGTAATTGCCCCATCAAGCTGCGGAAGGCTTGCACGAATGCTGAGAAGGGAATGTTACGGTTGAATTGATCGAATTTTCCTTTGATGAAATAACCCCGTTGCTGAACGATAGGTTTGTGTACTTCGTTGACAATGGCAGTTTTGCCAATACCGGAAAATCCAGCGACTAGAATCATTTCGCTGTTTCCAGTTGCGACGCGGTTGAAAGCTTCTAGTAAGGTTTTTACTTCCTGTTCTCGTCCGTAGAGTTTTTCGGGAATCAGGAAGCGACCTGCAATATCCCTACTGGCTAACTCAAAGGGTTCTATTTTGCCGGTTTCTTGCCATTGTTTGAGACAGTGTTCTAGGTCAAATTTTAATCCCAATGCACTCTGATATCGCTCTTCTGCATTTTTAGCCATCAGTTTCATTA
>NZ_JAGHZN010000113.1:0-5423 GCF_017746735.1 Roseofilum sp. Guam
TAATGAAACTGATGGCTAAAAATGCAGAAGAGCGATATCAGAGTGCATTGGGATTAAAATTTGACCTAGAACACTGTCTTAATCAATGGCAAGAAACGGGCAAAATAGAAGCCTTTGAGTTAGCAACTCGCGATCGGGCAGGGCGCTTCCTGATTCCCGAAAAACTCTACGGACGAGAAGCCGAAGTCAAGACCTTATTCGCAGCATTCGAGCGGGTAGCCCAAGGACAGACTGAAATGATGCTTGTCGCTGGGTTTTCAGGCATTGGGAAAACCGCCGTCGTCAACGAAGTACACAAACCCATTGTCCGTCAGCGGGGCTATTTCATTAAAGGAAAATTTGACCAATTCAACCGCAATATTCCCTTTAGCGCTTTAGTGATCGCATTTCGGGATTTAATGCAACAGCTCTTAGCAGAATCGGACACTCAATTAGCCCAGTGGCAGAGCAAAATTCTTGCCGCCTTAGGCGAAAATGGGCAAGTAATTATTGACGTGATTCCTGAGTTAGAGCGACTGATTGGCAAACAGCCCTCAGTGCCGAAACTCTCTGGCAATGCAGCCCAAAATCGGTTTAATTTATTATTTCAGAAATTTATTCAAGTTTTTACCACAAAAGAGCATCCCTTAGTTATTTTCCTCGATGACCTTCAATGGGCAGATTCGGCCTCTCTGAACTTGATGCCACTACTGATGGGCGAGAGCGATACCAGCTATCTGCTTTTGCTAGGAGCCTATCGAGATAACGAAGTATATCCCGCCCACCCGTTGATGCTGACTCTAGAAGAAATGGTCAAATCGGGAGCAATTATTAATACAATTACTCTCGCTCCTTTAAGCGAAACCGATCTCAATGGTTTGGTCGCAGATACCCTAAGTTGTAGTCACGATTTGGCTTGGCCTTTAAATGGATTAGTCTATCAAAAAACCCAGGGAAATCCCTTTTTTGCCACCCAGTTTCTCAAGGGATTACACGAGGATGGGTTGATTGCTTTTAACCGGGATAAAGGTTATTGGGAATGCGACTTAACTGAGGTGAGTCAATTAGCACTGACCGATGATGTCGTAGAGTTTATGGCCACTCGGTTGCACAAACTTCCTAAAGAAACTCAAGAGGTATTGAAGTTAGCCGCTTGTATCGGCAACCCGTTTGATTTAGAGACTTTGGCCATTGTCAGGGAACAGCCCCAGATAGAAGTAGCAGCTTCCTTGTGGAGGGCACTGCAAGAGGGATTGGTGTTGCCACTAAACCAGACCTATAAGTTTTTCCAAGGGAGTAAAGGTGAAGAAAAAGTACAGGCACAAGATGTGTCGGTTGGCTACAAATTTCTACACGATCGCGTCCAGCAAGCTGCCTATTCCCTCATTGCTGACGATCGCAAGCAGATGACACACCTCAACATCGGGCGATTGTTGTTGCAGCAAACCTCTCAAGAGGAACGAGAAGAAAACCTTTTCAACATCGTCAACCAGTTGAATATCGGTATGGCTCTACTTGAGAAACCGAGCGAGATCCTTGAGTTCGCACAACTGAATTTAGGGGCAGCACAGAAGGCCAAATCCTCTGCTGCCTACAATGCGGCAGCAAGCTACTTAAACACAGCTATCACTCTGATCGGACGTACTGAGGCAACTCTTTTGGAAGTATGGCAAGCTCACTATACATTCATGCTGCCATTACATAATTTACTAGCAGAAGTTAGCTATCTCAATGGGAACTTTGAAAAGGCAGAGCAACAGATTCAGATCGTCATCAACAACGCTAGAAATCTTCTCGATCGCGTCAAAGCCTACGAAATCCGCATTTCACTTTTGGTGGCCCAAGGGCAAGGTCAAGCGGCGCTGGATGTGGGGTTAGAAATTTTGAAATTGCTCGATGTTTCCCTGACGGAGGCTCCCTTACCCGATATCAATATCGATCGCCTCTACACCCTGCCGACAATTGCCAATCCCCAGATTGTTTCTGCTTTGAGCATTCTGAGCAAATTATGGGCCCCGGCCTTTATTGGCAATCCCCAGCTCGTGCCATCGGTCGTTGTAACGATGCTGAATCTGTCTGCAACCCATGGAAACTCAGCAACAGGAGCCTTTGCCTATGCACTCTACGGGATGTTACTCTGTTCCACGATGAAGGACATTGAATTGGGATACCGCTTTGGGCAATTAGCGCTGCATACCCTCGATCGCCATGAAGATGCCGAGCTGACTTGCAAGGTGAATCAACTGTTTCACGCCTTTATTCGCAACTGGAAAGAGTTAGCCCACGATCGCGTCGAATGTCTGGCCGATAATGTATTAACGGGCTTAGAGACCGGTGACCTTGAGTTTGCCTGTTATTCCGCGATTAACTATTGCGATAACCTTTGCGTCATGGGCGAATCCCTAAGTCTGATTCATCAAAAACAAAGCTACTACATTGAGCTGACCCAGAGTCTCCAACAAGAATTCCAATACTTTACTGCCACAATCTGGGGACAGTTTGTGGAAAATTTAATGGGTCTGGCAGCCGATCCCAAACAACTGGTGGGACAACGGTTTAATGAAGATGAGGCAATACCTAAAATCGAAGAGATGAATTCGTTCACAGCATTGTTCTTTTTTTACACCTCTAAAACAATGTTGCATTATTTGTTCGACGATTATGAAGGAACCTTGGTTCATTCCCAGTCCGCCATTGAGTACGAACAAGCTGGAGTGGGGCTGTTACCCGTCACTCAGATTCCCTTGTATCGGGCATTAGCTTTGTTAGCACTCTATCCCAGTGCCGCCCCCGAACAGCAAGCTCAAATGTTGGAGGAGGTGGAAACTCACCAACAACGTCTAGACATTTGGGCCGCTCACGCTCCGCAGAATTTTCAGCATAAGCTGGATTTAGTGGCTGCGGAAACAGCACGGATTCAAGGTTATCGAGAGCAAGCGATCGAACGATACGATCGCGCAATTTCTGGGGCGAAAGAAAACCAATACATCCATGAAGAAGCGATCTCTAACGAACTAGCTGCCAAATTCTACCTTGACTGGGGTAAAGAAAAAGTCGCCAGCAGCTATATGCAAGACGCTTACTATAGCTATGCGCGTTGGGGGGCAAAGGCGAAAATTGCGGATCTCGAACAACGCTATCCGCAACTGTTCGCAGTGATTGGACAACCGACTCATCCTCAACACCTATCCGAGTTAAGCCTCTCTGCAAGTCAGACAATCAGCTTAACCAGCAGTAGCCACAGCCCCAATATCTGGTTAGATTTTCCCGCCGCGATCGAAGCTGCCCAAGCCATCTCTGAAGAAATTGAATTAGAGAAACTCTTAGCAACGTTAATGCAGATCGCGATCGCTAATGCTGGAGCGCAAAGCGGTCATTTAGTGTTATATCAAGACAGTCAATGGGTGGCGATCACCAAAGCCAATCGAGACAGAGCAGAACGGCTCGACATTCGGCTCGATCAATACTCAAATCTTCCCCAGAGTTTAGTGTATTCGGTTGCACGAACTCAGGAGACAGCGGTGTTTGACAACTTAAGTACCGTAGACCAATTTGCCGGCGATCGCTATCTGATTACCCACCAACCCAAATCCGTGTTATGTATGCCGATGAGTCGTCAAGGAAAACTCGTCGGTATTTTGTACCTGGAAAATAACATCACCCTGGGTGCTTTTACCCGCGATCGGATTGAGATGCTCAACCTGCTTGCCAGCCAAGCAGCGATCTCTCTAGAAAATGCCCGTCTGTATCAACAAACCGAAC
Source organism: Roseofilum sp. Guam (assembly GCF_017746735.1). Taxonomy (NCBI): domain Bacteria; kingdom Bacillati; phylum Cyanobacteriota; class Cyanophyceae; order Desertifilales; family Desertifilaceae; genus Roseofilum; species Roseofilum sp. Guam. The sequence continues at coordinate 3,742 of NZ_JAGHZN010000113.1, forward strand.
ACTATTCCCACACCCTCAAAGCAGAGGTCGAGCGCAAAACTGAAGCCCTCAACCAAAAAGCTCAAACGTTAGAGGCCACCTTAGAACAGTTGCAACGCACTCAAGCACAACTGATTCATAGTGAAAAAATGTCCTCGCTCAGTCAATTGGTTGCTGGGATTGCTCATGAAATCAATAATCCGATTGGCTTTATTCGTGGCAATATTAAACATACCCAAACTTATATTGAAAACCTAATCGATTTGCTCGAACTATATCAGCTTGAATATCCTCAAAGGAATGCACAGATTCAAGCCAAAACTGACGAAATAGACCTGGATTTTTTGCTTGAGGATGTTACCAAAACTTTACAATCAATGGAAGTGGGTAGCGATCGTATTCATCAAGTCGTTCTCAGCTTGCGAGACTTTTCTCGTTTAGATGAAGCTGAAATCAAAACCGTTGATATCCATAGTGGAATTAAAAGTGCGCTTTTGATTCTGCAACATCGATTTCAAAAAAATGAACACCAACCCGAAATACGAGTGATTGAAGAGTACGGAAAACTGCCCAAAATCACCTGCTATCCAAGCGAACTGAATCAAGTCTTTTTCAATATTATTAATAATGCGTTAGATGCGATTCAAGAGCATCCTCAACACAAGACAACACCTGAAGTCCGAATTTGCACTGAAGCGCTTGAAAACCATCGGATACGAATTACGATCTCGAATAATGGAAGTCCTCTCCCAGAAACGATTCAAGACCGGATTTTTGACCCATTTTTTACAACTAAGCCCGTCGGTAGAGGCACAGGGTTAGGCCTGTTTATCTGTTACTTCATTATTCAAAAACACGGGGGTACGATCGCCGTGCAATCGCAATCGGAAGAAAGAACAGCATTTGAAATTATTTTGCCCCAGAAATGCGTGTAGGTTGTTAGATGGCAGAGAAAGGGAGAGTTAGGACATTTTCTATTGCGATTCGTGCCTGTTGCTAGAGTGCCTTAAACCATCACCTAACTGCTTTTCTGCTATAGGACATTTTCTATTGCCTATTACTATAGCGCTTCGCGCTAGGGAATAGGCAATAGGGAATAGGCAATAGCTTGTATGGCTTAGGTTCTAAGGCTTCAAGCTGTACCTCATAGAAGAGAGAAACGCTATAGAGTGCCTATTGCCTCAAACATAACCTAACTCTCCTAACCAACTCTTTAGTCTTTCTCGCGCAAAAGTACGGGTTTGGGAATCACGATCGTTCATCAAATTATTGAGAAAAAACACGAGGGCACAATCGATTGCTATTCCCAAATCAGTAAAGGTACGGAATTCATGATTTCTCTTTCTTTAGGCAATTCTAATGCGAAGAATTATGAATAAGACTTAACCTCAAAGATATAGCTAAGGTTGCCTCATTCACAAATTATTTACATTGCTATAATAAACTATAGCAAAGAAAAATCTCTAAAATTAAGTCGTTTAAAAAAACTGCTATGACTAGTCTCAGAACTCCCCTCCAGGGCTATGAAGTCCTCGAACTGCTGCACTCTAGTTCCAGAACACTCGTTTATCGAGGACTACGCTTGGCTGATAATAAGGCGGTGATTATCAAATTGCTCAACTGTGAGTATCCGACCTTCAGCGAATTGGTCAATTTTCGCAATCAATACACCATTGCCAAAAATCTCGACTTGCCCGGAATTG
>NZ_JAGHZN010000114.1:0-4190 GCF_017746735.1 Roseofilum sp. Guam
GGAAAATCTCGATTTCATCAAACCTTCTGCTCCTCAAGAAGAACAGAGTTCTGAGCAGCCTGTCCTCATGTTCGATGGACAAGACGACCATATTGCCACCACCCTAGATGCTCAACCGAGCGCCCTACCAGCAACCACCTGGGAAGCCTGGGTTAAACCAACCCGCAACATCAACCACTGGGAGAACATTTTATCTACAGATAATCAGGGTTGGGATCGATCAATCGGTACAAATGGCGGTCAGTTCGGTATCTACCACGGTAAAGAGGCTTGGAGGCCTGTGAAAGCTGACATCGACCAATGGCAACATATTGCCGTAGTTTATGGTGCAGATAAACATATTAAGTTTTACAAAAATGGTACTGAATACCTCTACTCAGGGCAATCAACCATTGGTAGTACAAAACTGCCCTTCCATATTGGTCGCAGCGCCTGGAACCCCAAGAACTGTTTCCAAGGCTTCATTACGGAAGTGCGTGTTTGGGACTCTGCCAGAACAGCAGCAGAGATTCAAAACAACATGCACTGTCGTTTAACGGGGAATGAGCCAGGATTAGTGGGATATTGGCCGCTGAATGAAGGACAAGGGACAACAGGAACAGACCGAAGTAATCAGGGACATGACGGTACAATTAATGGAGCCACTTGGGAAACTTCAGCAGATTTAGAACTCGCCGCTGCCCCAGAAAGGCAAACAGCACCTCTCAATCGCCCGGTATTGGCCTTTGCTAATACCAAGAAACCTACAGATTATGTGATTCTCAATCCATTCAACTCATTTCCCGCTCAGAGGTTAACGGTGGAACTATGGTTAAAAACCAATCATAAGAATCCGGGAACCCCCATATCCTATTCAGCCAAAAGCTCTATCAATGCCTTCCTCCTCTTCGACTATCGGAGTTTGCATCCACACGTGTGCGATGCAAAAATCAATAGTGCGATCGCCTTTAATGATGGTCAATGGCATCACTGTGCAATGACCTGGGACAGCAGTACTGGAAAAATCGAGCTTTACAAAGACGGAGAATCAGTATTCTCAGGCACTCTTGCCAAAGGTAAAAAAATTCCCAACGGCGGTGCTCTGATTTTAGGTCAAGAACAAGACAGCGTGGCGGGTTCTTTTGATGTTAACCAAGCATTCCGCGGGCAAATGTCAGAGGTTCGGATTTGGGATGGCATACGCAGCCCCCAAGAAATTGAGGATAATAGGCACTGCGCTTTGACAGGAAATGAGTCGGGATTAGTGCTGTATTGGCCCCTAGATGAAGGCACGGGAACCACAGTCACCGATAAGAGCGGTCATGGACACGATGGCACCACCCAGGGAACTGGAGTTACCTGGGAAACCTCAGACTTGCCTCTGACTTCCCAAGAAGAAACAGCACCAACAGAATCAGCAACAGCTAAGTCGAGTGCTATTAGCTTCGATGGCACAGATGACCACATCACCATTGCTCTAAATGAACCAGAAACCGAAGTCACGCATGAATTTTGGTTTAAGACAGACGCTCCCAACTGTGGTTTGTTTTCTGTTGTAAAAAGCCCAGATTGGGGAGGCCACGATCGCCATCTTTACCTGAGTGGTGGAAACCTCAAGACTCGCATTTGGAGTAACGAAATCATCTCCAGCTCTGGTTTGAACTTGGCTGATAATGCTTGGCATCATGTAGCGCATGTTTTTGGCGCTTCTATTGGAGGTCAAAAAGTTTATATTGATGGGCAATTAGTAGCCAGTGGAACCAAGCATACGTCTGACTTTAACACGCAAGACCTGATCGTAATCGCCTATTCCAGGGATGCTCAACAGAGATATTTCCAGGGACAAATCGCTGAAGTCCGAATTTGGAAGATTACTCGCTCCCCAGACGAAATTCAACAAACGATGCACCAGCAACTGACAGGAGAAGAAGAAGGATTAATTGGCTACTGGCCTCTGAATGACGGTAGTGGCACAACTATAGCCGATAAAACCTCACAGAACCATCCAGGAACCCTTCATGGAGGAACTTGGACAGAAGAAGCTCTAGATTTCATCCAACCCTCTGCTCCTCAAACCGAAGAAACTTCTGAGCAGTCAGCGCTCATGTTCGATGGAGTGGATGATTATGTCAGCTTACCCATAGACAGCATCCCCGAAGGTAAAGAAATTACGATTAGTTTCTGGGCAAAAGGCGGTTCGTCCCTACCTAAGCAATGCTCCGTATTTTTTGCTTATCCGACTCCGAACTTTGACCCATCTAAAGGCAAGATTGTCTATACAGTCAATATCCATTTACCCTGGTCAAATAGTAACATCTACTTTGATTGTGGCTCCGATGGTAACACATACAATCGGATATACAAAGCAGCACAAGCAACGGATTTCAAGGATAAATGGACGCATTGGGCATTTACTCTCAATGCCAGCACCGGAAAAATGGCTATTTATCTTAATGGAGATTCCTGGTGTGAAGGAAACAACAAAACTCTCTCCATTCCTCAAGCAGGAGAAGTAAAATTAGGGTCTGGCTATGGATTTTACCATGGCTCCCTAAGTGAAGTGCGAGTCTGGGATCGGGAATTGAGTGCGACAGAAATAAAAGACACAATGTCCACTCGCTTAACAGGTACGGAATCTGGATTAGTCAGTTACTGGCCCTTAGATGAAGGTTCAGGAACAACAGCAGAGGATAAGAGTGGTAATAACCATCACGGTACAATTCATGGAGCTACTTGGGAAAGTTCCAGTTTAGAACTCTCGCCTGCCCCAACCGTAGTATCTGCACCAGAAGAACCCTCAGATGCTACCTCAACTGAGACAACCATTCTCACATTTGATGGAGTGGATGACTATGTAGATATTCCTGCCAATCCGACTTTAGACGTAACCAACGATTTTACCATTGAAGCCTGGATTAAACCGGAAGTCTTAGGTAAGCGGATTGTAGACAAAAATATTGGGGGTAAAAATGAAGGATTTACCTTCGATACATACCCACAAAATCTGCGATTCATTAACAAAGGGATTGGATTCACCAGTCGTACACCGTTAACAACAGGAACTTGGCAGCATGTGGCGGTTACCTTTAAGCATGAAGCGAATGGAGCTAAACTCTATATCAATGGAGAAGAAGACAATACTGCTACTCCCAGTCGGGTCGGAACAGTGACTAAATTGCCCGTGCGTCTAGGCTCACAAGCGGATAAATTGGGTAGTCTCTTCAAAGGAGAAATAGCAGAAGTACGGATTTGGAATCGAGTCCGGTCTCCAGAGGAGATTAAAGCCAGTATGAACCAGCAATTGACTGGAGAGGAAGAGGGATTAATTGGTTATTGGCCTCTGAATGAAGGCACGGGAACCACCGCAGAGGACAAGACGAGCAATGGGAACACAGGAACCGTTCATGGTGGAACTTGGGGAACTTCAGATTTAAGCTTAACTCCAGCTCCAAAACCAGAATTTACTACCGAAGAGACGGAGGAACCTTTAGAACCGGAATCTACTGCTGAAGAGACAGAGGTTCTTCAACCAGAAACACTTCAATCTGTCGCCAGCTTTGATGGAACTAACGACTATATTGAAGTGCCCTACAAAAAAGAACTGAACCCCGCTCAATTCACCCTATCCTGTTGGGCAAAAGTAGAAGGAGGACAAGGGCAATGGCGATCGCCTGTAACCTGTCGCACCGCTAAAGGCAGCAGTGCATTAGGGGGTTACATCCTATACGCAGGAAACAACAACAAATGGCAATTTTGGACAGGAAACGGGGGATGGGTTACTCTGCAAGGTGCAGACGTAGTTCTCAACACCTGGACTCATGTGGCGGCTACTTATGACGGCAGCACCATGAAACTCTACATCAACGGAGAACTTTCTGGAAACCCTGTCCCATCTAAAATCCTGATCAACAGCCAGTATCCTCTGCGAATTGGTGCAGGAGTCACAGAAGGAAATCCAGGGTATTTCTTCAATGGCAAAATCGCTGAAGTGCGGTTGTGGGATAAGGCTCGTTCCCCAGAACAGATCCAGGAATTGATGCACCAGAGACTCAAGGGAGACGAACAGGGATTAGTCGCTTACTGGCCATTAGATCAAGAAAGTGGGACAAGCGCAGAAGATAAAACTGGTAACGGCAACCCCGGAACCCTTCATGGCGCTACTTGGGCACAGGAAAATCTCGATTTCATCAAACCTTCTGCTCCTCAAGAAG
>NZ_JAGHZN010000115.1:0-6246 GCF_017746735.1 Roseofilum sp. Guam
ATCAACACTCATAAGTTGGACTTCAGCCAGACCAAAATAAAGTCCAAAGGCTAGCTCATAAAGCGTTTCCCAAGCCTCCTGTGGCAGCAATTCTATCGCTATCTGGAAATACATTTTCGCCGCCTCATAAGCCGTCGCTATTTTCGCTTTCTGAGCCGCACGCCAATTAAGTTCAAGAAGTTGTTCTTTTTCCTCCCCCTGGACAATCTCCTCGCGTCCGATATTGATTTGATTGACAATATCGAAAATCTTCTCTTCCCGTTCTACCGGCCCTAAATAAGCCAATAGGCGATTGCCTATCTGATAATGGGTCACTTGCTTTTGCCCTTCGGGAATTAACGAATAAGCCGCTTGTTGAACCCTATCGTGTAGGAATTGATAGTTCACTCTCACATCCGTGAGCACATTTTTGGCTTCCCCTATCGTCTCTTGGAAGAACTTATAGGTATTGCTGATGGGCAAGATGAACCCTTCTTGCAGTGCTGGCCATAGGGCACCTGCTGCCTCTTCCCAGGTCAGCTCCCCTGCTGCTGCTAGAATGTCCAACTCAAACCGGTTGCTGATACAGGCGGCTAGTTTTAACATCTCGCACGTTTGGGGGGGCAACTTGTCCAATCTGGCTGCCATAAACTCCACCACATCATCGGACAGGGCTAATTCTCGCACTTTGGTCAAGTCGCATTCCCAGTAGCCCACATCCCGATTGAACACAATCCAGCCATCCTCATGTAATCCTTTGAGAAACTGGGTCGAAAAGAATGGATTGCCCTGGGTTTTTCCATACACTAATTCTGTTAGGGGCAAGGCAACTGCTTGAGCGCAACTGAGGGTGTCGGCGGTTAGGCGACCGAGATCTTTTTGGCTTAAGGGTTCCAGGGTGATCGTTTGGATCTGGGCACCGGATTTTTCCAGGTCGCAGAGCGCTAACATCAGGGGATGGGTGGGGGACACTTCATTATCGCGATAGGCTCCCAACAACAACAGATAGCCCCGTTGTGTATCAGCCATCAGCAGTTGAATTAATTTCAAAGAGGCAGCATCGACCCATTGCAGGTCATCAATAAAGATCGTCAGGGGATGTTCTGGGGTGGCAAAAACTTGGATAAACTGCTCGAATAGTCGGTTAAAACGATTTTGGGCCGCACTGCCAGACAATTCCTCGACCCTCGGTTGCGCCCCGATAATTTGCTCTAGTTCTGGGATCACATCAATAATGACTTGGGCTTGTTCGCCTAAGGCAGCCAGAATTTTATCTTTCCATCGTTGCAGTTGTTCATCGCTCTCTGCTAGAAGCTGTCCCATCAAATCGCGGAAGGCGATGACGAAGGCAGAAAACGGAATATTGCGTTGAAACTGGTCGAATTTTCCTTTGATAAAATAGCCCCGTTGGCGAACAATGGGCTTGTGCACTTCGTTGACCACTGCTGTTTTACCAATCCCTGAAAATCCGGCTACTAGCATCATTTCACAGCGGGAAGTAGGCAGGGCTTCACCTTGGGGAGTCAGTAGTGAGCAGTTGGCTGTGGGGGAAGCCCCTGCCACCCGGTCAAAGGCATCAAGTAAGGCTTGTACTTCTTTTTCTCGTCCGTAGAGTTTTTCGGGAATCAGGAAGCGAGCGGCAATATCCCGGCTTCCTAATTCAAAGGCTTCTATTTTCCCCTTTTCTTGCCATTGGTTTAGACATTTTTCTAGGTCATACTTTAATCCTAATGCACTCTGATAGCGCTCTTCTGCATTTTTCGACATTAGCTTCATGACTATATCTGAAACTACTGCTGGGATGTCTGGGTTTGAGTCTTTCTTTTTTACTTGTGCTGGGGGCACTGGCTGTTGTGAAATATGACAATGAACTAATTCCATGGGGTCGTCGCTCAGGAAGGGTAAGACTCCGGTGAGCAGTTGGTATAAGGTTGCGCCCAGAGAATAGAAGTCGCTGCGGTAGTCTATTCCTCTATTCATCCGCCCGGTTTGTTCGGGGGAAATGTAGGCTAGGGTTCCTTCTAGGACGTTGAAATTTTTGATTTCTTGTGCTTCGCGAGGCAGTAAGGAGGCAATACTGAAATCTATCAGTTTAATCTCTTTGGTTTGTGGCTGAATTAGGATATTGGCTGGTTTAATGTCTTTGTGGATCACTCTTTGGCGATCGAGTTCTTGTAGAATCTCCGCCAGTTGAATGGCGATCTGCAAACCCGTTTCTAAATCTAATGAGTTCTGTTCGGCTAAGAAGTCTTCCATAATTAAGGCGTAACCATTGCCATAGCGCTCTAAATTTAAAGGTTGGACAACGCCAGTCTTTAGGTTTTTAGCAATGGCATACTGATTACGGAACTGTAACAATTCGCTAAAGCTAGGGTATTCATTACGAAGGACTTTGATTACAACTTCTAGAGAGTCAGAAGAGCGAACTCCCCGATACACTAGGGTTCGCTCTCCTTCGTATAGGGTTTCGCTAATGTGATAACCAGGAAGTTTTAGAATCATTGCTCTAAGTTTTGTAGTGGTGTGGTATGGTATCTATTATTATATTTCAGTTCGAATAGAGATCGCGATCGCCACCATACCCTACTTGACCTGATTTCGGTAAGAGATGGTCTCACTATTTTTTTCTTAAATAAAAGCTAATCGTTCAGTTCCAAATTGATCCCATTTTTCAAGGTTTCGCCAGCCACTTGATCGCTATCTTTGCTGGAGCACGATGGTGACCTAACATTTTTTTGGGAATCCACGTTCGATTGAAGATTTTTTATTTCAGTCGTTTTCACGAGCTACTGACGGGGAGCGCGATCTCAAATGTGGTTCCTTTGCCTAATTCTGAATCACAAGTCATGATACCCCCGTGTTTTTCTTCAACAATTTGACGGGCGATCGCCATTCCCAAGCCTGTACCTTTACCTACCGCTTTTGTAGTAAATCCTTGCTCAAAAATGCGTTCTCTCACGTTTTCTGGCATTCCCGTACCATTATCGGTAATACAAATGATCACTGTCTCCTTCATGGCTGAGGTGGTAATCATAATCTGATGGGCAATCTCCTCAAAACTGCGTCCCTGGTTCGACTCTTCTAAAGCATCAATGGCATTGGCAATCAGATTCATAAATACTTGGTTAAGTTGTCCGGGAAAACATTGCACTTCTGGCAATTCTCCATAGTCTTTGACAATTTCAATTGCCGGGCGCTCATCGTTAGCTTTCAGACGATGTTTGAGAATCAGCAATGTGCTGTCGATCCCTTCATGTAAGTTAAACGGGACTTTATACTCTTTGTCCGTGCGCGAAAATGTCCGTAAAGATGTACTAATGTGGCTGATGCGATTGGTTCCTTCTCGCATCGACGCAATCAGTTGGGGTAAATCGGAGCGCACAAACTCCAAGTCTATCGATTCGATTTCTTCTTCTATCACTTCACTTGGCTCTGGATACTCTTGCTGATACCGGTCAATTAAGCCAAACAAGTCTTGGACATAATCTTGTGCTGGTTCTATGTTTCCCGCAATAAATGCCACCGGATTATTAATTTCGTGGGCAACTCCTGCGACTAAGTTACCCAAAGCTGACATTTTCTCACTTTGCACCAGTTGTAAGTGGGCTTCTTGTAAGTCTTTGAGGGCCTGTTGTGCTTGTTCGTAGAGACGGGCATTTTCTAGAGAGATCGCTGTTTGGGAACAGATCAGAGAAAGGAGTTCTACGCGATCGCCTGTAAACGCTCCCACCACTAGATGATTTTCCAAATAGAGAATGCCGATCAGCTTGCCTTGATTGAGGATCGGGGCACAGAGGAAACTAAGGGGGGGGTCTTGCCGCAGATAGGACTCAGCAGCAAATTCGGTATCGTGAGAAAAGTCGTTCACTATAATCGGTTGTTGGCTGCGTTTGACCTTATTAATAACACTGTTGGGCAGGGCTTGCTCCTCTGGTGCAGATATTGAATGCAACTGCCCCCCCTGGAGTGTACACTGTGCGACTACTCGCCAAGCGTCTTGTTCGTTTAACAGCAGAATAGCGCGATCGGCTCCCGCATTTTCCATCACTGCTTTCATTAAGATAGAAACCAGCTTGTCTAGGTGAATTTCACTCGATAGAGATTGAGCTGCTTTTATCGCCGTTGCCCAGTCAAGTATTGAGCCAGTTGTACTATTCGTTGAACTCACGGTTCGTGTTGCGGGCGAAGTGACGGTTTGACTACTTATAAACTGTAAGTAGGGTTGTTGCACAATGGTAGAGAGGAGTTGGGGATATTGCTGTTCGAGTTGGTCAACCTTCGCCTTCGCGCCCCAGCGAGCATAACCGTAATAGGCATCGGTCATGTAATCACCAGCGACTCTTTCTTTACCCCAATCCAGATAGAATTGTGCCGCGAGTTCGTTGGCGAGGCTCTCTTCTTGGATGAAGTTGTTGTCTTCTGCTCCAGAAATAGCCTGGTCATAGAGTACGATAGCTTCAGCTATTTTCCCTAAAACTCGGCATTTTTCTGCTTCTACTAAATTGAATTTATGCAAATGGTTCATGGGGGCATAGCTCGCCCATTTTTCCATTTTGTTCTGATTGGAATCGACTTTTTGAAGTTGGGCTTCTAGATTGGCTTTATCTTGAGCCTTTAACCCTCGCAATCGAGCCAAGGAATCGTAGAAATAAAATGTCGGAATCACAAACATCGCCGTCACTCCATCTAAATATTTTTCGGCTATCTCAGCATTTTCTATTGCTGACTCCAAGCGATTGAATAAATAATTCAGAATTAACTTGTGGCAATGAATCATATGTAAGGCCAAGCGATCGTTTGATTCCTGATGAAACGGTAGATATTTTTCTTCGTTATACGCTGTCCCCACCAAAATTCCTGGATTGGTTCCAGATTCCATTAAGTTTAAAATTGCTTGCCGATTGATTTCGCTCCAATAGAAAACTGTCTCTTGTTTAAGTTCCTGGAAAGATAGACTATATATAGCTATTTGTTCGGCAAGTTCAATTAAATTAGTGCCTGCCAAATATGAATAAATTTCTCCATAACAAGCACAATAGGCGGCAAATTCTATATCCCCAGTTTCTAAGCCGGTTTCGTATGCGAAGAACAGCGGTTTGATGGTCGATTGAATGGGTTCTTTCCAATGCCGAATATCCCCATTGGTATTAATCACCACTTTGGCGGTGATTTCTGTGGCATTAAATTGAGATAGGAGGTGTGAAGCGAGTTGGCCAAATTGATAACCCGCTTCAATATCCCCTAGAACTCCGCAGAGAATTGTGCCGTAAATAGAATAAGAAAAAGCAGACCAACGAGCGTTCCCATAGTTCATGGATAATTTAATTTGTTCGCAGACAATCAGAGGTAAAAATTGAGGCATCGCAATATAGACTACCCCAGTGATGCTTATCAGAATGCGTAAAGTTGCCATTTTTTCTGGATCGATCATAGCAGGCAAGTCCTTTAAGTCTTCAATGGAGCGATCGCCCCATTGGGATTTCGTCTCTGCAAAGGCTCGTTGAATATCTGCATCGGTTGGTGATTCAGGAAAACTAATTCCGAACAACTTTAAAACAGCCAAGGCAGTTTCGATCGCCTCGAAAAATTGATTTCTGACGGCATAGGCTTGGAGCTTCACCTCGTAAACTTTAACTCGTTCCAAGAGCGATCGCCCCTCACGCAAGACTTCTTCGATGAATCCTTCCATTGCCTCAAACTCACCATTCAAATAAGCTGCTTCTGCTGCTGACTCGAACAAGGCTAACGTCAGGTCGTATTGAGTTTGCCAACAGTCCACCCTCAGGAGTTCTCGACCGATCGCAAAATAATTGACTGCCCCACTGTAAGCCGTCGCGGTTTTGGCCTTAATCCCTGCGGCTAAATTCAACCGGGCTAACTGTTCTCGTTCATCGGTTTCAACGATTAACTCCACGCCATAATTTAACTGATTAACCAGAGCAAAGATTTTCTCTTCTCGTTCTTCTTCTGTGGTATTGGATAACAATAATTGCCCAATTTTTAAGTGAGTCTTCTGTTTCTCGGCTTCTGGAATTAAGGAATAAGCGGCTTGCTGGACGCGATCGTGTAAAAACTTGTAGCTCACAGATAAGTCGGATTCCAGCGTTTTTTCCTCTCCCTTGCTCCCTTGGAAAAACTTATAGGTCTGACCTAGGGGTAAAACTAATCCCTCTTGTAGTGTGCTCCATAAAGACGCTGCTACCTCCATTGAAGACTGTTCGCTGACAATGGCCAAAGTTTCTAAGTCAAACTGATTGCCGATACAAG
>NZ_JAGHZN010000116.1:0-4079 GCF_017746735.1 Roseofilum sp. Guam
GCGGTAACCGACTGTATCTCCGGTTCAAAACAGCTACCAAACCAGCAACGGTTAACAATTCGTGTAACGAGGGCTTCACTCGCGATGGTTGCGTCAATGCTTTAGCCAAAACTTTGGCCACAGCAGAAGCCTTACGGAATATGGATTCTGAGTCTGAATTTTGGTCATGGTATGAAATGGAAATCAAGGGAGCTGTATCTCTTGAAAATGACATCATTACCATCGGGGATGCCATTGAGATGGTGAGGCAAAACTACCTTTCTGGCTACGACAAATGTGGCAGGGATAGGAGTGAGGAGAAACTTAGGACTAACACTTTGTCTATTTACAACAAGACCTATGGCTCTCATCACAAGAAACTCAATCCCAAATTGAGGCTGACTGGAGAAAACGTCATCTCTGAATTAACCCGTAACTGGGGTCAGTTGATTGTCTCAATTTCTGGCTCCCAAACTCTCTGCTCTAAAGGCTTCAAAAATGCCTATACAGGAGTTTTAAAGCTTTTGAGGGATACCAGACTTGATGGAGAATTAACCAAGGTTACTAAGCACTTTGGAACAATTCGGATTGTGAAAAAACAAGAGCAACAAAGCATCGATATTGAGACCTTCCTAGACTTTAGGGCTAAAGTGTTGGGGCTAAATGGTTATGAGCTAACTAAAGCTCAATGGCGCAACATTGAATCCCGTAAGTCATGGATGAAAGCTATTTGCTTTAATCTCCTTTACGGTTTCAGGTGTTCCGAGTTTAAAGCTATTCGGAATCTTGATGAACCGGTAACGATTGATGAAGAAACTATTCCCGCATTGTCCGATCCCAATAACATCTGACATGAAGCCATCATTGGGGATGGCTTTTGGGTGACTGACACCAGTGGTAAACGGCACTATATCACAGTGAAAACTGCCGATAGAATCTGCCGTCCAATGATTCATCCTGATTACCCTAGCTCAGGAGACCATTAAATCCCTAGAGGAAACCATCCTCTTCCTGAAGAAGGAGAACGCCAGGCTCAATGAACTCCTGGGAGGTAACGATAACCTTCCTAGGATTGGCTCTCCTGCCTCTCCTTCCATGCCAAGTAGCCAGCTCTGGCCTCTTGTCTCCAGGGATTAGACCGCGAGCTGTGAAGCTCCTGTAACTGCTTTTTCTTCGCCTGAGACATTTTGGGGCATTTATACCCTTGTGCTTCAAGTCCAGCCTCTATCTCCAGCAACTTCTTTCTCCCCACCTGGTAAATTTTTCCTGAATCGGTTTTCAACACTTGCCTGATAATTTGTGAGCGGCACATCTCCCCAGATATCAACAACTCTTTAGCCCGACTGATTTGCTCGTCAGAGAAAATATGTTCATCCCAGTTTTTTCTTTTGAGATTGCTAGTATCCCTAGGAAGAAAGACTTTGTCGGGTTGCTTAAAGTCAGGGTTAGGGACATATTTGCAGGTATCGTAATCAAAGATAATTAGCCCTATCCTTGCTGCTTTTAGGGCTGTCACTGTCACTACTCGCCGAGAATACGTTCTTCCTTCATCAGGAAGGTCTTCCGAGTAGACATTCAGATTTTGGCAGGCGAACTGCTGCCTAGCCAGGGCTGCTGCTTTAGTCAACCCGTACTTCTCTACTATTTCTTTTGTCCCCAGTCCGTTAGCAAAATCACATAAAACCTGCATTAACTTTGGGGACAGAGGCACATAATATTCATCAATATAGTGCATAATAGAACAACCGTTTATTTCGTCTAAAGAAAAGAGGGACAAAAGGGGATGGGAGTCCCCCTAGCCCTCTCCTTTTCCTTTTCTCTGCAAAACTCCTTTTTAGCTTTTGCCGATCGCTTAATGGGAGTTTACGCTTTTATTGTCAGGAATTAGTTCAAGTTTTGTCTAGAGTTTTTCCATTTCAGTTGCTGACTGTAACGATCGCCGTACATTCATGGCTTTGATAGCAACTGCGTACCTGCTATCACCCGGTGAATCACGCGGTGACAAGAAATGGACGCGAAAGGGATAAGTAACAAGATAAGTTGGATTTATTTCTAATAGCAACTAACATAATTTTCCCTAAGTAATATATTTCGTATTACCTGAATCGCTGCAACTCTTGTTCTGCAAGGATTCCCTCAAAAGTAGCCCCTGAGTATAAGTGGTCATCCCAGGGGGTATAACTACTGTACACCCCCAAAATGAGCCGCTATGAGCATGGACTGAGTAGTACGGGGTAAGGGAGGGCTTCCAGAACATAGACGATGAGCGAGAGATTCTCTCTCTAGCATCATTTTGAGTCTATGTAAATTCCTGTGTAACGGCTGTATAGTAGTCATGTAGGGGTTGAGAAACATAGGACGAAGAAAGACCGCCTTCTCGCGATCGGGGAAACAGCAAGCAGCTTAGTCTTCATAGTCCTTGAACAAGTCGCAATACTCATCAAAGGTGAGGTCTAGTATTTCACAGAGCTTTCTAATTTGCTTGGAGTTTATTGGTGGCTCTACATTTTTCCCTACCCAGCGTTGGTAGGTACTTTCTCCAACACCAATTTCTTTGGCAAGTCTTTTCTGAGTAAGTTCTTTTTTCTTTTTCCTCAACTTCTCTAGTGGGTAGACATCATCCCATTCGGGAGGAGCAAATAATAACTTTCTGCGTTCTGATTTTTGACTCATGATTCAACTAATGGTTTTTTGTTTCTGGGTATTGTGGATAGATTTTTTATATGATTACCATAGGTTAACTGGTATTACCCTCACTACTTAGGTGGGTTACAATAAGGGTCTCGGTAACCAAGCCCTCCTGGCTCAGAGCCTACAAGCCTTATTATCGCTTACCTGAAGGCAGTCGCCAAGTGCAGAGGTGCCGATATATTTTTTCGCTTACCCGTAGCACGACAGTGCATTTTTTACTGGCGTAAGCACTACAGAACCTTGAAAACTAGATATCACTGCCATGACTGGAGGCGACTTCAACCCCTTTGAGCCGATCGGGGGTCGTCTCGTCAATATGGACAAGGAGACCCTCTCCTACCTGATACAGAGGTGCGATCGCTTTCACGTAGAGTCCACCTTATTCAAAAGGGAGTTGGTTGAAACGACCAGGGAAGAGGTTAACAGACTTCTCTCCCTCCATGAATGGGAGACCGTCCAAGATTGCCTGACTTTCTATTACTGGACAGTTCCTAGTTCTGGTAAAAAATCTCTCTTTTTACTCAGGAAGAAATAGGGGTAAATCTCTCTTATAGGAACCGTTGCGGACTCCGAGAGAGCGACCCCTATTTTCTGCAAAGTTCAAGTCGCAATCACCCCCAGAAGTATATCATGAGAATTCCTTGGAAACCCAACCCCCACGGGAGAAGGTTTAAGTCAAACCAAAGTAAGTGGCTCAATTCAGAGACTAAACCTATCCGACTACCAGAGGTTCTTATTCCCCAAGTCCTGGAATATGCCCACCAGTTGGATAAAGGAAATGTTAGTCAAGAATCCGATGAAAACATCAAGCAAGCCCGCTCTATTTTAGAGGGCTGCTTAGACAGCAAAAAGTACCCAGACAATAGAGGAGGCGCAATTAAGAAAGAAATCAAGAAAGTCCTAGAGCTTTTGCGATAGCCAAATGCCTCCAAAATGAGGGTAAACACGCCTTTTGTCCCTGTTGACCCTACCCTCAATTTGGGATTAGTATAGAAACAAAAAAAAAGGAACGAGTTAGGTTTATCGCCTAACTCGTCACAAACAACAATCAGTAAAATTATGTCCCAAATAACCCAGGCAAGAACAGCCCCTGTTAACAATACTTCACATGAGGAAACTTCCCCCAGTGTATCAGACAAGGATTGGTTAGAGCAAGAGTTAAATGGCTCTGGCATAAGGAATCCTCTATTGAGGAAGCAGTTTGAGGTCTGCTTTGAAGGCTTCACTATTCAGGGAATAAGCATTGATGGAGTCAAGCTCAATCCCGACTCTTGGCAGAAGCGCAACCGCTACCCAGAGAAGCATCTCAACAAAGACGGTAAGCCCATCAAATATAGCAGAGAAAGGGAGAGTTAGGACATAATAGAAAGACAAAGTTAGCGATCGTGAGATTATGCCAGCAGCTTATA
>NZ_JAGHZN010000117.1:0-3546 GCF_017746735.1 Roseofilum sp. Guam
AGGGGAGTTTTAATAAAAAGTGATTGGTCTATGATGAACTGTCTACTTCTTAGATGAAATTTCATCTTTTGGGAAAAAGGCGGTCTTTTTTTATCTCATTCATTGCTCGAAAGAGCAATTAATAGAGGTGCCCTATATGGCTACAGAAGAAGGATTAGCCAACTACCATGAAGCTTGCTATGGTGTTCAATCTCCTGCGGATCAACGCCGTTATGCACTACGAGTGATTGCCGCTTATCTGAGTTTAAATCATAGCTTCTACGATGTTTTTTGTGAACTGATTCAACACACAACATTTGATAAAGCCTTTGCAATTACCTCCCGTGCAAAACGCGGTTTTACTGACACCAGTGTTCCTGGATGCCATGTCAAAGATAAGGTTTACTTTGAGGGATTTCGTCAAGTTTCCGCCCACCTTGAACAGTATCCTGATGACTATTCCTTGCTGATGTGTGGAAAAGTCGCCCTCGATATGTTCCGATCTGAAAGAGTTACGCGACCAGGGTTACTTCGTTGAACCCCGCTACTTACCGGAGCATCTGATATAGGCTATTGCTGGCGTGATCGCTCTTTTGTGCAGCGATCGCCCCCTATCTCTTAATGTAGAAAATGGCGCATTCGCGTAAACACCATGACTACCCCTAACTCATTGGCTGCGGCGATCGAGTCCTTATCGCGCACGCTACCCCCAGGCTGAATAATCGCCTCAATCCCAGCCGCCGCAGCCGTCCGTACTGAGTCATCAAAGGGGAAGAAAGCATCACTACTAAGTATGGCCCCACGGGCTTTTTCCCCCGCTTGTTCTAGGGCGATTTTCGCAGCTCCGACGCGGTTCATTTGACCCGCTCCTATGCCACAGGTGGTTTGTTTTTTGGTCACCACGATCGCATTCGATTTCACGTGCTTCACCACCTTCCAAGCAAAGAATAGCTCTTCTAACTGCTCTGGAGTCGGTTGTTTTTCCGTCACCACTTCCCACCGATCCGGGGTGCTAATGGTGCGATCGCTCTGTTGTAATAAAACACCACCCGCAATACTCTTGATCATCACCTGCGGCCCTTGCATCAGATCCGGCAAGACCAAAACCCGCAACTTCGATTTCTTGTGTAAAATGTCTTGAGCCTCCGGATCGCAACCAGGAGCAACCACACATTCGAGAAAGATTTGGGTTAACTCCTGTGCAGTCGCCCCATCAATCGGTTGATTCAGAGCCACAATACCGCCAAACGCTGAAGTCGAGTCCGCTGCCAATGCCTTCTGATAGGCTTCCACCAACGTATCCGCCACCGCAAGACCACAGGGATTAGTATGTTTCAAAATAGCCACAGCGGGCTTATCCGTAAACTCGGTAATAATTTGCCGCGCAGCCTCCAAATCCACTAAATTGTTATAACTGAGTTCCTTTCCTTGTAATTGGGTTGCTCCTGACCATCCCTCTTTTCCCGTTCCCGTCTGATACCAAGCGGCGCTCTGGTGGGGATTTTCGCCATAGCGCATGGTTTGCCGCTTCTGTCCCGATAGGCTAAATTCAGAGGGCAACAGTTCCTCTTGCTGACCGGTTAAATAAGCAGTAATCGCTCGGTCATAGGCCGCAGTATGGGCAAAGGCTTTTATCGCCCGTTCTTTCCGAAATTCTGCTGAGGCTTTACCCCCCTGTTGACGCAGTTCCGTTACATAAGCATTATAATCAGTCGGATCGCAGAGGACGGTTAAATGGGCATAATTTTTAGCTGACGCTCGCAGCAAGGTGGGGCCACCAATGTCGATATTTTCGATCGCCTCTTCTAACTTCACATCCGGCTTAGCGATTGTCTGTTCAAACGGGTATAAATTCACCACCACCAAATCAATCGGGCGAATGTTATTATCCGTTAAATCCTGAAGATCCTCCTCCAGATTGCGCCGCGCTAGAATTCCCCCATGAATGCGAGGATGGAGCGTCTTCACCCGGCCGCCTAGAATTTCTGGCGATCCCGTATAGTCAGAAACCTTCGTTACCGTTAATCCACATTTTTGTAGGGTTTTCGCCGTACCTCCACTACTCACTAAATCAAATCCAAATTCTTCCACTAAACTCTGGGCCAGATCCACCAGTCCCGTTTTATCGGATGTGCTAAGAAGGGCGAGAGGAGCCATAAGACAAGTGTTCCATGATTGATAAGCCACGTTTAAGGATACAGCAGGGATTTATTACCAATTAGAAATTAAACCTTAAAATTCTTGCAGACCTGAATGCAATACCTCGCACACTCCCCAGGAAGAAGTTTCAATTTGGGAAAATCTATGCTATGATTCCTTAGGTTAAGGGCACGTAGCTCAGTGGATAGAGCACCAGATTCCGGTTCTGGGTGTCGGGGGTTCAAATCCCTCCGTGCTCGTCTTTCTTGTGTATAGTACTCCAGACTTTTCAGCCCCGACACCCAGACCAGAATCTGGTACTCTACACACATATTTCACACAAAACCACCATAACACCTCCAAAAGTAAGGGGCAAGAAATAGGTTGAATGAGTTAGATAGTAATTAGAGTTTTCTATAGAATCCATAGAGAAATCCAAGGGGGTTCCCAAGAGGAAACCGAGAGAAACTGAAAATCCTCCCAAAACCCCAAAAATATCCTCTCAATTTCAGACGCAACTGCTGTCACCGGGTGAATCACCCGGTGTTCAGAGATAAGAGGGTAACCTCACCCCTCGAAACCACCCTCAATCACATGACCATTACATAAGCGTTATTGATGGATAAGTAGAGAATCATAAGGTGTGATGGAAGAGTATATACTATGGATGTCACCCCTTCTTGGGGTGGCGACCAAAACATATACTTTTTGTCATCCCACAATCGTCATGACTGAGAAGAGGATTACACCAATTACTGGACTGAGTGAAGAAGATAGGGAGCTTCTTTTGAAAATAGGAGAGGGGAAAATATCCAAAGGAGTAAGGATAGTGACTGCTATCGCCAGAGAGGCTCTCAATCAAAAACTGCTTACAGGGCAATACGGCAGTAGAGACTGGGGACAAAGTTACGATTTCCACTGGAAGCTTAATGACGCTCAATTTTATGACAAAAGCTCCTGGTCTAGGGAGGACAAGAAACATACACTTCGTGACACTCCACGGGCATCTCACCCTTATCTTGGAAAATATTTGAGCAAGAAGCAACTGAGAGAAACTGGACATTTCACGGAAAAGGCAATCAGAAGTATCTATCCAGGGCGATTTGCCCAAGACAGTAAGGGGTATTGGTGGAGGAGAACCGACCCCCAAAGATGCTTCCACAATAATCGAGGGCAAGTGATGGCAACTTACTGTGGAGTGGCTGACGAAATGGATACTACCGACTATCCCGTCTGGCAAAGTCCATTTTATTAGGGGGCGATCAGGTTCACGTCTATTCATACTTACTACCCCTTTATTAACTTTTAACTTAAGATTTAAGGGTAAAACTCACGCTAGAGATGTAGAACAATTGGATAGAACAACTGATTTCTAGTCAGTCGGTTGAGGGTTCGAGTCCTTCATGGCACGTTTCTGGAGCCGGTCTT
>NZ_JAGHZN010000118.1:0-4333 GCF_017746735.1 Roseofilum sp. Guam
CGGTTTATCTTTGGCAGCCGCAATCTGTTGATAAGAGCAATCAGCGATTTTATTGAAGCAACGCTGTTGGTACTGCTGAGGTTCCAGAGTGGGTAGCTGCTGATATTGTTGCTGTTCTTTATCCTGGTTCTGACCACAAAAATAGAACCGCTTATGCCAAGAGTGTTCGTAGTGAATGGAAGGGTCTGCGCTCAGTACAGACCCCTGGAGGTATGCAATCAATGGTGACATTATTTGAGCCAGGACTCTATCACCTCATCACTCACTCCAAGAGTCCCCTAGCCATTCCTTTCCAGAAGTGGGTGTTTGAGGAGGTTTTACCTTCGATTAGAAGAACGGGTTCTTACAGAGGGATTGTCTGTGGGGAAGAAGAACGCTATCGCTATTATTAATTAAATTAATTAAAATTAATAAAAATATTATATTAACGATTGAGCTATTCTTTCGTTAATAACACTAATGAATAAAATAATTTAACTTTTTTATTAAACTGAGTTGTAAATATAGTTTGCTATTCTCTGATTTATTACTCTTCCTCTTACTCTGATTAGGTAAATGGAGGGTGAACTCTTGGAAGAGAGAGAGGTAAAGGACTAGGGCTTCTCATATTCTTGAAGTCACGACGTAAATTTACGTCGTAATCTTAGGAGTATGCAGGAGGGATGAGAGAAGAGAGAGATATATAAAGTTTTTTTTGCTTTCTTCTCACAGAAAATCCCCCTGCCAGCTACCCGAATAAGAGAAATAATATCAGCTCAAGTGACAGTAGTCAGGGGCGAAGTATGAGCCGATAGGGAACCCTTGACGGATGGAACGAGCTGATTAGTCTACATTTATTCGGGTAGTTTGGTAACGGAATAAATAGTATAACTTCACCCATTTCAAACTGGAATATCAATAGCTTTTACTAATCAATAAGATGTCCAATAATCAGTTTTGCTTAACTATAATAGTGTTATGTAGTCATTAAGTGAAGAAAAGACTATGAAATTATCAGAAGAATTCGCCAAAGTCATTACTCAAGCAGAGAGGGCAACTGTTCGTTTCTTTGATGGATTAGAGATTGATGGATACAGGATGCCTGATGGTGAGTTTCGTGTTGGATTAGAGGGAGTAAGTTCGGCTGTCGGTTTCACTAAAGATTGGCTTCCACAGGCCTTCAGAAGGGATGGAAAAACCTTAAAAGCTTTACAGGGAATTGGTTTCACAGCCCTTCAGTTAGAGGTGTCTATTGGGAGGAGCGGTAGAGCGGGTGCTTCCAAAGTGAAGACCATCTCACTCAATGATTTCAGTCTGGTGATTGTGTATGCAGCTTCCAAAGGCAAGAAAGAAGCCTTGGCTCTTCAATCTTCCCTGACCATTATGGCTCTTGGGGACTTCTTCCGAGATGCTTTCGGCGAAACCCCTCTTACCATTGACGAGAAGCGCCGTATATTCTACGAGTCCTATGCAGCAACAATTAGCCCAGAGAACTGGAGAGCAATGGATAAAGAAGAGATTCTTGCCTTAGCTTTTCCAGGAGATGAACCTCACTTAGCTTGGGGAATGTGGAACCAATAATATTATTCCGGCTATTCCCTTCACTAAGATTACCAAAAAAAAAGACCCCATAATGGGGTCTTTTAGTAATTGGAGGCTAGGAGAAAACGCTCTTTCTTCTCAGATATTTGCTTCCATTCTAGCCAACCTTAGCCAATTCTGGGAAGGTCGTCGTTACCTCCTAAAAGTTCATTGAGCCTGGCGTTCTCCTTCTTCAGGAAGAGAATGGTTTCCTCTAGGGATTTAATGGTCTCCTGAGCTTGGGTGAGTTCTGATTCAAGTTCCCTAACTTTCTGATTACCGCTAATGTCAGAGGTCATTAGTTCTACTTCAGAGCTAACAGAAAGGTGTCCATAATAAGAGTCATTCATGTTGTCAGAATGTCCTAAAGACCATGACCGTTGTTTGGTCGTCAAACCAGCAATTGTGCCATGGTAATTTGCCAGATGGCGTAGGGCATGAGTTTGGGTGAAACCTTGACCGCCTACTTGCTTGATATAGTCGGATAACCTTAGCCCCATTCTACGAGTATAGGCATTCTTAAAAGTCTTTGGGTCACTGTCAGATTTGGGGATACATTCAGGCATTGGAACCGATGGATTTTTAATGTCTAATAATTCAATCAAACTAGGGTAATTTGGGTGAATCATTGGCGCTGATATTCGTTTTCCAGTTTTAATGGTTATCCAGTGGCGTTTACCACTGGTGTCAGTTATCCAAAACCCATCGCCCAAAACTGCAATATTCTCTGTGTTTTCTGGGTCATAGAGTGCCAGGAAAACCCTATCCCCTCTCTTGACGGGTTTATCAAGATTGAGAATGGCTTTGAATTCAGAAGCACGAAAACCATAGAGCAGGTTAAAACTGAATGCCTTAAACCATGACCTACGATTACCTAAAGCTTCTTGCTGCTTTTTGGTTAACAGATACCCATTGAGTCCTAGAACTCTATCCCTAAAGTCTATAAAAGACTCAATATCAATGGTTTGTTGCTTGGTTTTACTAACTACTTTGATGACTCCAAAATGGTTAGTAACTTTGTCAAGTTCTTGAGGTAACTTGCAATCCCTGAGAAGCTTACAACAAGCGGTGTAGGCGTTCTTGAATCCCTTGGTCTTCTTACGGTGTAATTCTCCCCAATGCTTCATGATTTCAGAGATGAGATTTTCACCATTAAGTTTAAGCTTAGGATTAAGTCTCTGGTGATGGTTTCCGTAGGTTAGCTGGTAATTAGCTAGGGTATTAACCTGAGATTTTTCCTCACTCCTGTCCCTACCGCACTTGTCATAGCCTGAAAGATAGTTTTTCTTCACAATCTCAATGGCATCGCCAATAGTTAGGCAATCATCAACCAGGGTTTTAGTCCCTTTGATTTCTGACTCGTACCATTCCCAGAATTCGGACTCTGACTCAAGGGTCTTGAGTTTGTCCGAAACGGCGATCGCCTTAGCCAGAGCATTGACGCAACCATCACGAGTAAAGGATTCATTACAGCTATTGTCAGAGTTGCCTGACCTGGTAGCTGTTTTGAATCGGAGAAAGAGTCGTCCCCGGACTTGGGTAATCCGAACGCCCTTGGGGGTACTCTTCTGGCAAGCTTTGAGGTAAGCCCTCACTAGCTCATGGTCTACCAATTTGGATGGGTCAATTTGGTTAGAGTGGAAATACTTGTAGGTGTCCATGTTTCACACACTTTTCACACATTTTCAAGGTTCAAAGTGTGAAACATATGTGACAGAAAGCTTCTAGCTACTCAAATGGCGTTAGCCCTAAGAAGTAGGTCGGGTTCAAATCCCTCTCTCTCCGTCTGAAATAATCCTAGGTAGAGAGCGACTCTCACCCTCAGAAGGGGTTCAATACCTTTGCCTAAAATCTGCCTAAAACCACTCTACCACCAGAGGAGGAGATAGGACAGAAAAGGGTAATGGTACTACAGGTGATTGAGGTTGTAGCACAAAAGAACTCCCCAGATTGGGCTCGAACCAACATCCTATCGGTTAACAGTCGATCGCTCTACCATTGAGCTACTGGAGAAAGGGTTGCCCCTATTTTCACGATTTATCCCAAAAACATGACTACAGCGAACGAACGAGCTTTAGGAAATCAAGCCAAAAGTTATCACGCCGTCGATAATTGGGTCTGACCCTTCCCGTGATATCCAACCATGCATGTCCCAAAAGACAGTTCTATCTCCCGACCAGAGACGTTTCGCAAAATAGCGGGCAATCATAAAATCATGGATTAGTTCTATCATCTCTTTCCTCCTTTTATCTAGCTTTCGTGAAGGTCTCTACTAACTAACCGTCCATCTCCTCTTGCTCACAAAAATATGATTCATGCCACTCTTGGTGTGCTTGTTCTTCCAGCCAACCCTCCCAATCTAGTTCCTCTTCATCCTCTTGGTTTTCGATATCGCTAATCCTCTCACCAGACAACCGTTCAGCCCAATTTATCTCCCCCACAATGAACAGGCTCCGTTTAGCCCGTGTGAGAGCCACATAGAGCAAATTATTCTCCTGCTCCTTTTGCCATTCCAATTGTTTGCGCCAGCGCATCGGCATAGCATTAGGCTTAATGATAAAAACGCGATCGCTCTCCAGCCCCTTAGCTCGGTGAACCGTGCAGAGAGTGATGGGAGAAACCCACATTCCGGACGACAAAATGTAGTACAACAGTTCGAGCCAGGTCAGTGAGTATTGAAGCTGACCAAAAAAGGAGGAACAAAGACTCCTCGAACTGTCATACTAGAGAGGAAATAGATGAAAGTCAACCGTAGATATGTCAGTAGAAATAA
>NZ_JAGHZN010000119.1:0-3463 GCF_017746735.1 Roseofilum sp. Guam
TTGGTCAACAGCCAGCGATTACTGAACTCTCAGGCAGTGCGGCGCAAAATCGATTCAATCTATTATTTCAGAAATTTATAAAAGTTTTTGCGATAAAAGAGCATCCTCTGGTCATTTTTATAGATGATCTTCAGTGGGCAGATTCGGCATCTCTGCAATTGATGCAACTCCTAACTGGCGATCGCGAAACGGGTTATCTCCTCTTTCTCGGAGCCTATCGGGATAACGAGGTATTCCCCGCCCATCCGTTGATGTTGACTCTAGATGAAATCGCTAAATCGGGAGCGAGGATTAAGACGATAACTCTTGCTTCTTTAAGTGAAGCGGATCTGAATTCCTTGGTAAAAGATACCCTGAGCTGTAGTCAGGAACTAGCTCGACCGTTAACAGAATTAGTTTATCAAAAGACGAAGGGAAATCCATTTTTTGCCACTCAGTTTCTCAAGGGATTACATGAAGACGGGTTGATTGTCTTTAACCGTGATTTGGGTTATTGGTTCTGCGATATGACGCGGGTGCGGCAGTTGGCACTGACGGATAATGTGGTTGAATTTATGGCAACTCGGCTATACAAGTTACCGGAGAATACTCAAGAAATTTTGACGTTAGCTGCTTGTATCGGCAATCAGTTTGACTTAGAAACTTTGGCCATTGTCAGCGAACAGTCTTCAATGGAGGTAGCAGCGTCTTAGGGCACTGCAAGAGGGGTTGATTTTGCCTCTAGGCAAAACCTATAAGTTTTTCCAAGGGGGCGAGGGAGAGCAAAAAGGGCTGGAATCGGACTTATCCGTGAGCTACCAGTTTTTGCACGATCGCGTGCAACAGGCTGCCTACTCTCTGATTGGAGTAGATGAACAACGGCAAACCCATTTAAAAATCGGCAGATGCCTCTTAGATCGTACTCCCCTAGAAGTCCGAGAAGAGAAGCTCTTTGCGATCGCTAGCCAGTTGAATGCGGGTACAGAGCTATTAAAAACGCCCTCAGAACGAGATCGCCTCGCTCGCTTAAACTTACAAGCTGCCCGTAAAGCCAAATCAGCAACCGCTTATGGTGCGGCAGCCAATTATTGTACGGTAGCTAGACAACTGCTTCCCTCAGATAGTTGGCAAAGTAACTATCGAATAACGCGGGAAATTTTTGTCGAGTCGTTAGAAGCAGAATATTTAAACACGAATTTTGAGGCCGTCGATCCCCTGGCAGCAGTTATTCTTCAACAAACGTGCCATCTTCTCGATCGTATCGAAGTTTACGAAATTAAAATTCGCACTTGTATCGGTCAGGGTAATCAACATACGGCATTGGAAATAGGTCTGGAAGTCTTGGAACTGCTGAATATTAGCTTGCTAGAAGATCCTCCGTCGGGGGAGATCGCGATCGCAAAACTCATGAATGCCCCCGAAATGAGCGACCCAGAACAACTCGCAGCCCTGCATATTATGACCGGGATTATTACTTCTGCTTGGGCGGTTTCTCCCGTTTGTTTTCGCCGGATTGTCTTTACCATGGTGGACTTATCCCTCAAAGGAGGCAACTGTGCCTCCTCGGCCTTCGGCTATGCTTGGTATGGAGCGCTCTTGTGCGAAACCCTTGGAGAGATTGATCGCGGCTATGAATTTGGTCAATTAGCTGTTGCCTTGCTAGATCGCCTCAAGGCAAAGGAATTGCACGCTAAAGTCCTCAACATCTATGCCACTCACATTGGCTTCTGGCGCTCTCATGTTAGGGAGAGCAGGCAGTTTCACCTTGACGGGCTACAAAGCGGTTTAGCAACCGGAGATTTTGAATTTGCCAGTTATAATGCAGCGGAATATGCTCAATATCTCTTCTTGATGGGCCTGCCCCTCGATCACGTTCGGAAAGAATGCCAAGAAAAACTCGCGATTATCCAGCACCTTAAACAAGATTTTCATACAGAATATTTATCACCTTGGCTGCAAGCGATACTCAACTTACTTGGGGAAAGTGAAGACCCGACCACTTTAACAGGAGAGATTTATCAAGAGGGCGATCACCTGAAAGTCTCGATTGCACAGGAACAATTAACGCTAGTTTTTATTCTCTCTTTCCTCAAGAGCTTTTTAAGTTATCTATTTGGAGATTATAAAAGCGCGATTGAAAATGGAAAAATTGCTAGAGCGCACAATGCTGGAGTGACCGGCAGTTTATTCATTCCTACGGAAATGTTTTATTCTTCTTTGGCCTCTACTACTGCTCTAAATTCCATGGAAGTATCGCAAAAAGAGAAAGAGCGGCAAGAGATCGAAGAATGCGTGGAAAAATTAAAGCATTGGGCAAAATACGCTCCTCACAACTACCAACATAAATGCGATCTCATCGAAGCAGAACTCGCTCGACAGGACAACCACTTTATGGTAGCCATGGAACTCTACGATCGCGCCATAACAGGAGCAAAGGCAAACGAATACCTACAAGAAGAAGCCCTAGCCAATGAACTAGCTGCTCAATTTTACTTGGATTGGGGAAAAGAAAAAATAGCCCAACTTTATATCACCAATGCCTACTACTGCTACGCCCGTTGGGGTGCCAAAGCCAAGACCAATAGACTCCGAGAAAAATATCCCCAACTCCTGATTCCAATTTTGCAACAGAACTCTTTGCAGCTTAACAGTGATGAAACCATTACTTCCACCCTAATGCAAGCAGCCGATTCCAGTGGTAGCACAACCGACTTCATGCTTGATTGGATGACAGCGATGAAAGCAGCCCAATCCTTATCGAGTGAAATTCACTTAGACAAACTGATTTTGGCCTTAATGAAGGCAACAATGGAAAATGCGGGAGCCGATGGGAGTATTCTACTTTTGAACTCAGAAGAAACTTGGCAAGTAGCTGGGCGCTATAAGCTCCAGAACGGGCAGTTGCATTGTCTGAGGACACCAGAAAAACAGACTCTGCCAACAACCGTTCTGAATAAAGTCAAACACACTCAGCAAACTATTATTGTTAACAACTTCTCTGGGAATACCCAGTTTGCCGCCGATCCCTATCTGTTGCAAGAGCAACCAAAAAGTTTTCTTTGTACCCCGATTCTCAATCAAGGTAAGTTAATTGGTATCCTCTATCTGGAAAACCATCTAGCTGTGGGAGCGTTTACGAGCGATCGCATGGAACTAATGAATATGCTCTGTTCCCAAGCCGCGATCTCCCTGGAAAATGCCCGTCTCTACCAGCAATCCCAAGATTATGCCCAGAAACTTGAACAATCTTTTGCAGACCTCCAGCAAGCCCAATTACAACTGGTGCAAAGTGAGAAAATGTCAGCTTTGGGCAACTTAGTTGCAGGGGTTGCTCACGAAATTAATAATCCCGTAGGATTTATTGCTGGAAACATAGATCCAGCCAGAGATTATCTGAAAGACTTGTTTGGACTCCTTGACTTGTATCAGCAAGAATATCCAGAGCCAAGTGAAGTCATTGAAGAAGAAATTGAAGCCATAGATT
>NZ_JAGHZN010000120.1:0-2804 GCF_017746735.1 Roseofilum sp. Guam
CTATAGAAAACTCTAATTACTATCTAACTCATTTGACCTATTTCTTGCCCCTTACTTTTGGAGGTGCTATGGTGGTTTTGTGTTGAATGTGTGTTGAGTCCGTGGCGATGAACCACGGTGTCGGGAATGAGAGTTCCCTCCTCAGCTTGATTTGAGTTAGACGGGCTAGGAGGGATTCGAACCCCCGACACCGTGGTCCGTAGCCACGTGCTCTAGTCCACTGAGCTACAAGCCCTTAACTGTCTAGGAAAATAATATAGCACACTTATTGCTGATGACACAAGAAAATTTTTCAACTTCCGGGTTAAGCCATCTGAACGAGTCTGGAGAAGTGCAGATGGTGGACGTTTCCGGAAAAACAGCAACGGTACGGATGGCGATCGCCAGTGGACAAGTAAGAATGCAACCGGCTACTTTAGAAGCACTTCTAGCGGGGAATGCCCCCAAAGGCGATATTATCGCCACGGCTAAACTGGCAGGAATTATGGCCGCCAAACAAACCGCCAAACTCATTCCCCTCTGTCATCCCTTACCCCTACAAAAGATTCAGGTCGAAATTGAACCCGATCGCCAATTACCCGGTTATCAAATTGTCGCTACTGTCAAAACCACTGCCGAAACTGGAGTGGAAATGGAAGCGTTAACGGCTGTTTCCATTGCGGCTCTGACGTTATACGATATGGCCAAAGCTCTAGATAAGGCGATCGCGATCGAATCCATCCATTTAATCGAAAAAACTGGCGGTAAATCGGGTAATTATAGTGCTGCACGCTAGGGAATCGGGAATCGGGAATCGGTTACGGGGGCTAGATTTCAGTATTGAATTTCAGTGAGGAATTATAGTACTAAAAAGTCTCATCTTTCTTAAATGAACACTCCACTTGGATTTTAAGGTTGCTTTTTGCCGTTCCTTTCGTAATGTAGGGAATGCCTGCTTCTCCGCCAATTTCAACGCCGAATTCTAGAGTTACTTTATCGACATTGGCGATCGCACTTTCTCTGACTTTTTTGAAGGCGGCCAGGCTGTAGTTGGTATAGGTAACAATCGTACTTTGCAAGTCAGTAACATGCTGTTGCAAATTTGCATTGAATCCTCTACTCGTTGGTGCTTCTTCTTCCTCTTCTTCTGCTTCTGAGGTGGATAAATGCTCGACGAGATCGGAGGTGTCTAATTCTTCTGTGGCTTCGATGTAAATTACAGTATTGTCATCCAGGCGGAGGGGAGCTAGTTTGGTCATTGTTGGTTGCGTACAATCTGCTTATTTTGAGAGTTTATAATACAGGACAGAAGACTGAGTTGACATAGAACATGAGTCGAGATGCACTGGTTGTTGGGATTAGTACCTACTCCTACCGGGGATTAAAGGATTTAGAAGCCCCTGCCAAAGATGCTGAGGCGATCGCGCAAAAATTAGAGTCCGGTCTTGCTCCGTTTCGGGTGGAACGCTTGCCAGGCATTAAGGATAGAGCGAATGAGGGTCTGAAAACAAGCAAGAAAACCCAAGTTTCCCTGCGACAACTGCAAACGGCTTTGATTCGCTATTTTAAGCCGCGAGGAGAGACTTATGCCGATACGGTTTTGTTTTATTATTCTGGTCATGGTCTCTATGATGACTTAACAGAAACCAGCTATTTGGCAACCAGTGATGTCAATCCAGAGGAAAATAAATGGGGTTATCCTTTGGAACACTTGTGTAAATTATTGCGAGGCAGTCCGGTCAGACGGCAAATTATTTGGTTAGATTGCTGTCATAGTGGGGGACTCATTGCCGTTAAGGAGGCCAATCCCGGAGAACAGGCAGGTTATAGCCGCTGTTTTGTGGCAGCATCCCAGGAAATTGAATCAGCCTATGAATTGGCAAGCGGTTCTCATGGGGTGTTGACGGATGCACTTTTGCAAGGATTGGATTGTGATCGCCTGCCGGGACAATGGATTAGTACGCTATCTTTATGTGCGTTTGTCGATCGCTATCTCAAGGAAGTCCGGAAGACGTATCCCCAACGCGCTCTCTTTCTCAATACGGGGAATCCATCGATTTGATTTGCTGCGTGGAGAAAGGGGGAGAAACGGAAGAATTACCGGAGTTACAGCCCAATCTCTGTCCTTATCGCGCCTTGGATGCCTTTGATTTTACGGAGGAGGATGTTAAGGTCTTTTTTGGTCGTCGGGCATTGACGGATGAGTTATTGGGTCGGATTTGCGATCGCCCCTTTTTAGCCGTTTTGGGGCCGTCGGGAAGCGGGAAATCTTCCGTAGTCAGAGCGGGGTTACTCTACGAACTCCAGAAGGGCAAACGGCGATCGGGTACGGAAGACTGGAAGCGTTTAGGCATTATCAAACCTGGGGAGAGTCCTCTGAGAAGTTTAGCGGGGATTTTTCTTCAGGGAGTGCGATCTCCAAAAATGCGAGAGGATTTTCTCAATGGTTATGTAGCAGATTTGCAGGAACGCGGCTCTACGGCTTTGCGAGAACTGATTGAGGGAGAAGAGTACGAGCAAACCGTGGTTTTGGTAGTAGACCAGTTTGAGGAGATTTTTTCTCTCTGTCGCGGGAGTGAGGAGAAGGAGCAAGAGCGCAAGGATTTTCTCAATTGTTTGTTTGAGACGGTGGACGCGCTGGAGGGTCGATTGCGCTTGGTGATTACCTTGCGGGCGGATTTTCTGGGGAAATGTTTGGAACAGTCCGATGGTAATTTGGCGGAACGGATTAAGGACAATCGGGTGGATACAGCGCTTCGCGCTGTTATGAGGTACAGTAACAACAATGAGCAAACCCTATTCTTAAATGTTTCGGATTAATTAAG
>NZ_JAGHZN010000121.1:0-2537 GCF_017746735.1 Roseofilum sp. Guam
CTGTGGGAGTCCAGGTGATTTCTCCGGTGGTGGAGTGGATACTCATTCCCGATGGCGCTTGGTCTAAACTCCAGAGCAACAGATCTCCATCTGGGTCGCTTCCTTGCATCTGATAGCGGTATTGTGTGCCTAGGGTGGCGCTGTTAGGAGGAGCTGCTGTAATTTCCGGTCGCTGGTTCTGGCTCTGGTTACTGACGGTTAGGTTAAAGGTTTGACTGTCTTCTCCGCCGCGTCCATCATTGACGGTTAGGGTAATCTCATGGGTGCCTAAATGCTCGGCCGCATTTTTGTTTGACATCACCAAAAGCGTGATCGCATTCACTATGGTATCTCAGAATAAGAGGGCGATCGCATCGCTTATGGTATCCTAAAACAGAAGCATGATTTGGATAATTCTCTGTTTTCAGCAAGTCTTATTTAGCTCCATGAGATAGAAAAAATTCAACTAAGTCTTTGTCATTGTATGTGACAGCTATATCCAGTGGACTATATCCATGAGGGTTAATTTGATTAATATCAGCTCCACAACTTACAAGAACTTTGATGATTTCCGGCTCACACTTTTGCGACAAAGCAAAATGAAGAGGAGTTAATCCTTGATCGTTTTTTATATTAAGTTCAGCATTATAGGAGAGTAAAGTTTTTATTATTTTATTATTTTTCTTCTTATTTCTCTGTTGTATTACATTAAACAAAGGATTCATTGAGTTTGAGTAATTAAAAATATTAACATCTGCTCCATATTCTAGGAGTATTTTTATTACATCCTCATTTCTCAATTGAGTTGCCCAATACAAAGGAGTTCTACCAAATTCATCTCTTATATTAACATCTGCTCCATGAAAAATCAGAAGTTCACAAATATCTGGATCGGTTTTTCCTTTATATCCAATAGATGCTATATGTAATGGAGATAATAAATTCGGTTCAGTTCTTCTGTTAATCATAGCATTATTTTGTATCAGTAAATTTATGATATCTTTATGAAAGTATCTAATGGCTATATTTAACCAACTTTCTCCTTTCAAATATCCTTGCTCAATTGTGTGATTACCATCCATTCCTTGATCGAGGTATTGCTGGACTAAATCAACATTCCCAAGCATTAAAGCAATATCTCGCTTGAGAGTAGCACCACACTCTAATAAAAATTGACAAATCTGTTTTTGACGGTATGCTGCTGCCAAGTATAGAGGAGTATTATCATCTCGATCTCTCAAGGTAAAATCCCCACCATTATCAATCAAAAACTTTACTATATCTAGATGTCCTTTACTTGATGCTTTATGTAATGCTGTACTGCCCAAGCTATCTGTCTCATTAATATCTGAACCATTTTCAAGTAAAGTTTCCATGATTCCTTTATTTCCTTTCTCAGCAGCTATTACTAAAGCTGATTGTTTTTGGTGATAATTGTTCATGCTTAATTTACAGAAGGAAAAGCTGTTAAAATGTGGTGTGATGCGACAGTACCTTGGATATAGAAAGTTTCACCAGTGATGGGATTTATTGCGGTATCAGACCAAGCACCTGACGGGATACATTTTTTTTCATATGCTTCTCCTATAACCTTTAGAACCTCATCCTCATCAAAACCAATTGGAAAGAAGCTTGATCCTTTTTGCAAATCTGTACCCGGAATTTTCCAGATAGCATAAAAAGGTTCAAAATCTGCATATTCATCAGGTTCTGTTACCCACTCATAAAGTGGTGTTGTTGCTCCTTCTTTATCAGCTCGAGCGGTGGAATGAAATCCAGTTACTCCTCCAAATCTTCGATCAGGGTAGAAAAGATGCTGTTCCTCTATTGTATATTCACACTTTTTGTTGAAATCTGAAAAAGAGTCAATGTTAACATTAGGAATATTCATAGCAGCAAGAACTGCTAAAATAACAAGAGTAGCACTGAGCTGTGTTTTTACCAATAAACCACTAGGATCGGTATAACTAACTGGATTCCCATTCCCATACAAATACTTATTCAGTGTAACCGGTTCACTTAAACGCCCCTCCCAAGTATCCCGTCGCGTAAACCTCCCCGTACTCGCATCATAATAACGTTGCCTTAAATAATACTGCCCCAACGCCTCATCAAACTGCTCCCCAGCAAACAAATAATCATTCTCACTACTGCCAACCCTCTCCACCAAATTGCCAT
Source organism: Roseofilum sp. Guam (assembly GCF_017746735.1). Taxonomy (NCBI): domain Bacteria; kingdom Bacillati; phylum Cyanobacteriota; class Cyanophyceae; order Desertifilales; family Desertifilaceae; genus Roseofilum; species Roseofilum sp. Guam. Next base: position 2,158 of record NZ_JAGHZN010000121.1, read on the forward strand.
AAGCATCATACCAATACGCATCAGTCACCTCACCACTACCATCAGTCAACCCTCGCGTACTACCCAACCCATCCACAAAATAGAACCAATCTTCCCCATTCCTATTCTGAGAAATCAGATCCAAACCATACACATAACTCGCCACTTCCTCCTCTCCCACAAACTCAGCCAACACCTGAGCGTAAGGACGATTCTTATCCAATAAAAAGCTAGTCTTCTCCCCACCTACCGTCTGGGAAACGCGAATATTATCATCATCGTACTCATACTCAACTCTCTCCCCATTCTCCTCAACCGCAACCAACCGATTTCGGTCATCCCAAACATAATTAACCGTCTCATTTCTCTCCGTGCGATAAAGTAAATTGCCATTATCATCA
>NZ_JAGHZN010000122.1:0-3387 GCF_017746735.1 Roseofilum sp. Guam
TATCTTAATTCGTCGGGGCATTGCTTTGCTTGGACACTCTTCATTTATATCGTAACTTATTCATCGGACTTGATATGATGGGTCAAATGTTCCCAGCTTCCGGAAAAACCTGAGCCAATAAAACTAGCTCAGATTTGGGCACGCATTAGCTCTTTAGGACGCATTCATAAGGCTTCCGTCAACTATGCTTCCTAAGCCAATTGCGAAGGTATTGTCTAATGCACCAAATTAAAGCGGTCACGGCACTACTCCATCGCCTGTTTTAAAGTCTGGCAAAACTGGCCTATCGAGTCTATACCCTCAGATGCTAATCGGCGAACGATCACACTCCCAACAATCACCGCATCTGCCCCCCACTCAACTACTTGACGAGCATGTTCAGGTTGGGAAATCCCAAATCCCACACCAATGGGTTTATCAGTAACTTGGCGAATCTGTTGGATCAAACTGGGCACTCTGGTGGCAACTTCACGGCGAACTCCAGTGACTCCGGTTACGCTGACTAAGTAGATAAATCCTTGGGACTTTTGGGAGATCGCCTGAATTCGCTCTGCGGAACTGGTGGGTGCAACTAATAACACAACTTCAATCCCTCGTTCAGCCGCAGGTTCTAAGATACATTCTGCCTCTTCTAGAGGCAAATCGGGAACGACTAAACCAGCAGCTCCTGCTTGCTTAATCTCATCCAAAAAGCGGTCAATTCCCCGATGCAGAATCGGATTATAGTAGGTAAACAAAATCACTGGAGCCTTCAACTGGGGGCTAACTTGGCCGAGCAGTTCCAATACCGATTCTAGACGAGTTCCCTGTTGTAGGGCGCGGGTAGCCGCCGCTTGAATCACAGGGCCATCTGCTAAAGGATCGGAATAGGGAACCCCCAGTTCAATAATATCTGCACCTTGGCGATCCAGTACTTGCAGAGCCTGAGCTGTAGTTTCTAAATCTGGGTCGCCTGCGGTAATAAATGGAATTAAGGCTGGAGTGTTTTGCGATCGCAGTTGCTGAAAACACTCGGTAATCGCATGAGTCATAACAATAATATCAATTAATCAGGGGAGATAGAGGGATCGGATTCTGAGGCTACCTCAGCTTCTAGTTTGGCTCTCTCCTCTGGCGTTAGGGATTCCCACCGTTTTTGCAGCATAGCCTCTTCATAGTCGCGCCGTTGCTGATTGTAGGTCATGTTTTGGGTTCCCACCCGAAATAGATAGGTAGACACCCAAACTAATACCCCACCCATAAGAATGACTTGACTCCAACGGCCAGCATCTAGGCTATCTAACCCCAAAAGTTGAAATAGCCCATACACTAAACCACCCGTGGCAAAAATTGCCCCACTAATGACAATGACATCAATTCGTCGCACGTTCTACTTACCTTTTGTCCAGGGGATTTACGAAATTTGCCGGGGTTTGGGTCTCAGATTAATCAGAGGAGCTAACAAGAGAATACCTGGGAAACACCAAAAGACCATGAAGTACATCAATAACCGTTCGATGGAACTGGCACTATACCAACGGCGATCAAGGTAGAAATAGATCAGAGCTGGTAAGACTAGGAGATAGGTTCCCCCCAAAATTCCGTAGACCAGTAAGGTGATAATGTCCATCTAGCTATATTTAAAGCGAATGATCCAGAGCGATCATACCACTTTTAGACCCTTTAAGTTGGTAATCTCCATCCTTAGCTGTTTCATATGATTTTATGGAGGCACTTGCCAAAACTGGATATTTGTGTTTTAATTACATATTGTGTGAAATGTAAAAATCACCATCCCACACTTTACTCAAGTGCGGGGGCGTGGCGGAATGGTAGACGCTACGGACTTAGAAAACTGAGCCTTAGCAGAGAAATTTGCTAAGTGTAAGCTCTCAAACTCAGGGAAACCTAAATCTGGCAACAGACATGGCAATCCTGAGCCAAGCCTAAGATAAAGACTAAGGAAATTACACCTTAATCAACTGTCTCAGGAAGGTGCAGAGGCCCGACGGGAGCTACCCTAACGTATTCAGTCGAGGGTAAAGGGAGGGTCCAATTCTCAAAACCAGGGAGCTAGCTCTCAAGGTAACAGCGAAAGTTGTGGGAGAATGAAAATCCGTTGACCTTAAAAGTCGTGAGGGTTCAAGTCCCTCCGCCCCCATCAAACATATCTTTTATCTGTTGGTACTTTGAACTCTCACGACTTCTTAGCTCAACAGATTTCAACACATATTCAACAGGTTCTAGTGCCTGTGAGAACTTTGGGATTCAATTGCCTGGTGTAGCTAGGTTATAAGGTTATGCGGAACCGGGGACTTGATAGCCACAGCTACTTACCGAAATAAAGTTAGCTAAACGCTTGTCCCACATATATTTCACGCTTTAACCCTCGAAAATGTGTGAAAAGTGTGTGAAACATGGACACCTACATAAAACAGACGTGGAGCCTGGTTAATGAGTATTTCCACTCTAACCAAATTGACCCATCCAAATTGGTAGACCATGAGCTAGTGAGGGCTTACCTCAAAGCTTGCGTTCGCATTACCCAAGTCAGAGGACGGCTCTCTCTTCGGTTCAAGACAGCCACCAAATCAGGCAACTCTGATAATTCCTGTAATGAGGACTTCACTCGTGATGGGTGCATCAACGCCTTAGCAAAGTCTCTAGCAGTCTTTGACAAACTCAAAGAAATTGAAACAGAGTCTGAGTTTTGGTCATGGTACGAAGTGGAAGTCAAGGGAGCTGTTTCTCTTGAGAATGACATCATTACCATCGGCGATGCTATTGAGATTGTGAAGAAAAACTATCTTTCTGGCTACGACAAGTGTGGAAGGAATAGAAGTGACGAGAAGCTTCAGACCAATACTTTGGCTAATTATCACTCTACTTATGGGAAACATTTTAATAAGCTTAGTCCAAGCCTTGGACTTACCGGGGAAAATATCATTTTTGAGTTAATCAGAAACTGGAGTCAATTATTTACCATCTCTGGCAATCAAACCCTTTGCTCCAAAGGGTTCAAGAACGCTTATACAGGAGTCTTGAAACTCTTAAGAGATACCAGGCTTGATAATGAACTCAAGAAAGTTCAATCTCATTTTGGGACTATTGAAGTTATCAAAAAAACTGAAATGCAATCTATTGACCTTGAAATCTTTTTAGACTTTAGAGATAGGGTTCTAGGATTGAATGGACATGAATTAACTAAGCCTCGACGAAATAACATCAAGTCTCGTCAATCATGGATGAAAGCAATTTCTATCAATTTAATTTATGGTTTTCGATGTTCTGAATTTAAAGCGATTCAAAATCTTGATGAACCAGTAACGATTGATGGTTACACCTTTAAAGCACTCCATGACCCAACTAACGATGAGAATATTCTCGTGATTGATGAGGGATTCTGGG
>NZ_JAGHZN010000123.1:0-4288 GCF_017746735.1 Roseofilum sp. Guam
CGGAAATTGGCACGAGAACTTGTACCATATTAGATGCTCCTGATTGTGAGAGAACCACGATTGGGAGAAGTCTTGGGAGTGGTGTTTGCTGCACCCTCTCAAGGCGTTAAATTTCCCTCGCTGATAGGAAAAGATATTAAGGGCAAAAGACTACTTAACGCAAGGGGTAAACGTATAAGAATTCTTCACCATTTCCGATAGGAACGATCAACATAACTCTATTGTACAGTAGGCTTCCGAAAATATCCGTCGTACTACTTCACCCATGCCCATAGCGGCTGATATTTGACCTACAAGGCGGGTTACCCCTCTAAATGACCAATCGTACTGGGGGTATCCTTTTGAAAGGAATCCTTACAGGGCAAGGGTTTCAGGAGACAAGTGATACAAAGCATGTTACATGACGGCATTATTTGGCATGGATAATAGTCTCATAACGCTATTGCACACTTGTATCCCAGTATTTTATCTATGCAGAGAATTAAATACATAGACAGAACTTATTTTACTACTGTGCAGTAGTACAAGTGAAATACATATAGACAGGATGAATGTTTAACGAGTATCGCATAAGCCTAAATCGATGCACTATTGCAAATTACTACTGTGCAGCAGAAGAGGTACATATTATCAATCTGCGAACGGAAGATTCATTGCACATAACCAGCAAATAGATAGATAGCCAGCAATCAAGCTAAAAAAACGGTTCGCTAGAAGCAACGAAAGATAGGGGAGTTCTAACCTGTCCTATCATACTCCTACTAGGGTTCTGATATATCTCCTCAGAAATACCTTAATACACCGCACCGAGAGAAAGGCGATAGTGGACTTGATATTTACCTCACGACCCTATCGCCTCGTTAAACAGCTATCTAGGCTCTAAATCATGAGGGAAGTAAGTGTAAGTCCCATTCCAATCCTCATCCCTACCAATCTTCACCTTGAGTCCCCACCTTCCTTTCTCATCTTGGGAGTGGGTAATGATTGCCTCTAATCTTTCCCCTGATGGGGTAATAGCCCAAACTTTATCACCCACAGAATAGTCGCCAGATTTTCTAGTCCTTAGCATCCCTAACTCAAAACGGGAAGTTTTCCATCGCCCATCAACAGACTCGAATTCACACTCCCAATCCCCGTGTTTATCTGGGGGATTAGTGATGATACCTGGACGTTCCCCAATCCAAACTTTATCGCCAACAGAGAAGGGCAGATTTTCCTCATTTTCTTGCGCGTGCGAACATGTAGGGGTTTGACCGTCATGACCGTCATATTCTTGATATATGGTCGATTTGACCGTCATATCCATCATCATATGACCGTCATGACCATCATTTTGACCGTCATGCCCCTTGAAACTGGGAGTATCAGGAGAGAAATTCTCCGTTAAACCTGATTCTTCGATTTTTCCTGACCGTTACATACTGCCATAAGTTTTAAGATTTTCCTCTCATCCCCTACCATGGCGTAATTCCAAGCCTCATAGATGTTGGGGCAATAGGTTTTCAGCGCCTCCAATGGGTCTGTGATTGATTCCCCCTCTGGTTGCCACCAATCCCGGTCGATAACACTGGTGTTGTAATTCCCTGGGTCATGGGGCTTGATGGTCATATCGTTGAGGTTCACTACACCGTTGGAGAAGGCTGTAGACTCAAGGGTTTGAGGATTCCAATCCCACTGCCTAAGATTGCGGGTTAATGACTTCTGGCACGAAACCACCCAGTTATCGGAGCTAATCCACGATTCGGCTGCAAAGTGGATGGCATCACCGATTTTTTCCTCACGTCTTTTGCTCATTGTGAAAACGCCACCGGTTACGATTTTCCTCTGCTAATTGACGAGCAAATTCTACCGGTGTCGGGTCATCGCCCCCGTTCTTTTTAGGTTTGTCCTTCTTAGAGGATGCCCCCTCTTCCTTTGGCTCTGGCTCTGCAAACTGTTTTTCCCATTGGGCGATAGTCATAGCGGCTTTAATAACTTCGTCAAAGTTACCGCCGTTGACGATAAAATCATCCATTCCTTTGATATTCTCAGTTGTTAGTTTTTCGTGGTTTGGAACGTCAGTTAATTCCCAGCACCCAATCGTTACCTTACAGCCAGCCGTCTCTATTGTCTTGGCTAATTTCAACCACGCACGGTAAACAGCAGGGTTTGACCTGAAGTCGTAATCTGGAAGCAGGGTAACCGGTCTACCTTCCTCACAGACGGCTCCTAGAGTGTCTACCAGTTCGTTTGACCCTGGCTTATGTCCCATAGTGCAACCGGGGATGGAGAGAGTGATATACCCATTCTCAATTCCACACGCCGCTTTCTTTGCACCCTCGGTAATGGCGATCGGGAGATGGGGGAAGCAATATATCCACTGCCAGAGGTCTCCCTTATTCGTATCCAGAGAGACATGCTCTTTAGCCCTCTCTGCTACTTTCGGGAAATCGGTTAACTTCCCACGGAAGAGGAGTGCATCATAGCAGCAATCCTCTCCTGCCTTCCTTCCTCTCGTCTTATACTTTGCCCCATCCTTACCTTCTTCCCTTAGCCGCAATTGCCAAGAGTTGCCGTTGGGTTTCCCGGCGATATCTACTCCCGTTACGGTAAACCCTGCTTTATGGGGTTTGAACTGCTTTACCAGAACTGGATTGGTGATACCGGATTCCAACAATTGCTGCGCTAGCCATTTCTCATTAGTCGCCTGAGAATCTGCTACAATGGGGGAATCAGAAATCGAGGGCGTTGCGAGACCACCCTTAAAAGCATTATTATTTGACATACTATATACGAATTTGTTTTTTGATGACCGGCAGGGGCTACCCTCCGGTCTCTTTTTTTTGCAGTAGCCTACATTTACAATTCTACACCACCTTTCAGTAATTTAAAGTAACTCTATCACCTCCAGCGCTTCACGAATCTTATCCTTAATTTTGTTGCCAGCATTAGCCTTTAAAGCTAGGGCTTCATTCAGGACTTCTTTCACCTTAGACAGCTCTAGAGATTCAGTAGGTTGTTCGGTATAAGCCTCTCCTGAATCAAGCATTCTTGCGTAATCTAGGATATCTTCTGCCAAATTTTCTGGCACTCTAATGGCTTTGGTTTTGTTAGTAGACTTCCACTTAGAATGGATTGGTTTGTTTTTAAGCGATTAACTAATTTGTTTTTTCTTGCCTACACCCTCCTATTTATAAGTTAATTTCATCGAAAAAAACGGCGATATTCTCATTAGAGATTCAAGGTAAACGTTCACTCTGAATCACCAGAGCTTACTGATACATTTACCCTAAAATTTATCGCCAATATGTAAGGCGTTATAGGGTGGGAGGTGGTGGACTAAAATATCGATAAATTAGACCCTATAAAATATTGTTAATTAATGGGGTTTTTCCGCGAATAGACCGTATTGACTATAGTGATATTTCCTCCTATTTAAATGTGAGTGTTTTCCATTTCCGGCAAACTCTTTTAATGGTTACGTTACTATTGTACAGTAGCAATAATCTGATTATAAGGACATAACATTTATTTTTCTTATGATTTCATTGTACATCATAGATTTTAATCTATTTTTGACGTTAATCGGACTAACAGTGTCCTACTCCCCAGTAGTGAGATTTAGGGTAAATTTTAGGGTAAACTTCCACCCATGAGACTTCCTCTACTGATTAGGGGTGGATGGAAATATTCACTCCTAAATAGGGGGCAACTCAATATCATCATCGGGAGAAAAATAATGATTATCCAGCATCTCCCCAGACGTTTCAAATAACTTTGCAATGGTAGCCCTATCTACTCCATTCCTTAAATAAAGGGAGGCTGATGTATTCCTCAAGTTATAAGTAGGGAGTTTTTGCCTGATTATCCCATCATTAAATAATCCATTGACTATCCGATTAAATACTTTTGTGGTGAAATTGTGAACGTTAATATAGCAGAAAAGGAGTTGGTTAGGACAGTTAGGTGATGGTTTAAGGCAATAGACAACAGGCACGAATCGCAATAGAAAATGTCCTAACGCTCCCTTTCTCTGCTATATATCCCCCTTTATGAGAAGGGAAGACAACATAAACATCTGCGTCATCCCATAACCACTGTGGCTTTTTTGATTGTTCATCAAGACAATCTTTTATCCGTTGGTTAACAGGAAAGTATCGCGTCTTCCCATTCTTAGTCCCCTTTAATTCACCCAGAGAGTATGACTTATTGAATCTAATTTTATTACCTGTGATATCAAGTCCGTTGAATAAGTTGTGATATAGCAGTGAGTTCACTCCACCCGTAAAAATCGGTTAACCCTCCAATT
>NZ_JAGHZN010000124.1:0-2903 GCF_017746735.1 Roseofilum sp. Guam
GAAACCCAGAAGATTTTGAATTTGGCAGCTTGTATCGGCAATCAGTTTGACTTAGAAACTTTGGCCATTGTCAGCGAACTCGACCCGATCAAAGTGGCAGATTCTTTGTGGCAGGCGCTGCAAGAGGGATTGATTCTGCCCCTAGGCCAGACCTACAAGTTTTTTCATCAGAGAGATCGAGAGGACAAGGTAGGAGCTGAAGAAATATTGATTAGCTATAAATTTCTACACGATCGCGTCCAGCAAGCGGCTTATTCCTTAATTCCAGAAGTGCAAAAGCAAGTGACCCATTATCGGATCGGCAAGCGCCTTCTGGCCCATGTATCCCCCGCACAACAGGAAGAAAAGATTTTTGATATTGTCAATCAAATCAATATAGGACTCAAAGAGATCACTGAGATCAGGGAAAGGCAACAACTTCTCGAACTCAATTTCCGCGCGGGTCAAAAAGCCAAAATTGCCACGGCTTACGATGCAGCAAAACTGTACTTCCAGATCGCGATCGAACTTCTGCCAGATCATTTAGATTATACCGAGGAAAATATCGGCGATCGCGCCTTTGAACTCCATTTTGTCCTGGCTGAAGTGCAATTGATGACCGTTGACTTTGAAGGACTAGAAACCAGTATTGCCCTGTTATTAGCATTGGCTCGCTCTGCTATTAATCGAGCCAGAATTTACGTCCTCAAAGTTAATCAGTATACCCTACAAGGAGCATATCCTGAAGCGATTGAAGCCGGTTTGACTGGGCTACAAGAGTTGGAAATTCAGGTTAATCCAGAGAATGTCAAACTCTTGGTTGAAGAAGATACTCAGTTCATTGCTAAAAGGCTTGAAAATCAAGATCTTGATGGGTTACTGAATTTACCCGAGGCAACCGATCCTAAAGTGAAAGTTGCGATCGAATCGCTGATGAAACTGTTATCGGCAGCCTACATTAGCTCCAATCGTGAGCTTTATGGTTTTACCGTGGTCAGAAGCGTGCGCTTATCGATGGAATACGGCAATATTCCCAAGTCAATTATCACCTATGCTAGCTATGGTGAATGGCTCGCATTGTTCCAACATGACTATCAACGGGCAATGCAATTTGGTCAGTTGGCCTTGCAACTTAGTTATAAACTCGATAACAAGTCCGAGCGATCAAGTGCCTGCTTTATACTGGGAGGTTGCATTTACGGGAAAGCCAAACCCATTCAAGGGGCAGCCGAAGTCAATTACGAAGGATTCTTGGCTGGGCTTGAGTCGGGAGAATTGCAATATGCGGGCTATAACCTCTTTGCCAATATTTACAATCGTCTCTTTGGCGGGGAAAACCTGGTAGAAATTTCCACCGACCTAGAAAAATTTTGGGCGATCGCCGATAAAATTCACAATGATCTCACCCTCAGAATCCTCGAAGCCTGTCGGTTCTCGATCGAAAAATTCTCTGGCGGAACCGATAAAGAAAGTTCAGAAGAACTCGCTTGGGTTGAACGCCATAGTACTGCCCAATCCGATCTACCTCTCGGACTTTACAGTATTCTCCAGATGCAAGCAGCTTGCTTATACGGAGATTTTGAGAGCGGTTGCCATTATGGCGTGCAAGCGAACAAATTTCTTATGGCTTGCGAGTCTTTTACAACCGCTTCGGGATATTACTACTACAGTTCTTTGAACTGGTTGAGACGCGATGGCGAAAGCGCAGCTCAACACTTTAGCCCAGAGTTGTCCAGAAAACTTTCTCCATAAATATTGGCTCGTGGAAGCCGAAAAAGCGCGATTGTCGCGACAGCTAACAGAAGCGATCGAACTCTACGATCGTGCCATAGCCGGAGCAAAAGAAAATGAATATATCCAAGAAGAAGCCCTAGCTAACGAACTGGCGGCCAAATTTTACCTAGATTGGGGCAAAGAAAAAATTGCTGGGGCCTATATCACCGATGCCTACTACTGCTATGCGCGGTGGGGTGCAAAAGCTAAAACTGACCAACTTGAAAGAACATATCCCCAACTGCTCGCTCCGATGCTACAACAACCCTACTTACAGCTAAACAACGATCTCACCATAACCAGCACTATAGCCCAGACAGCAGGTTCGAGTAGTAGTAAAAGCGACTTTCTGCTCGATTGGGCAACGGCGGTGAAAGCCTCCCAATCTCTATCGAGTGAAATGCACCTGGACAAACTGGTCTCGGCCTTGATGAGGGCAACAATGGAAAATGCAGGAGCCGATGGTGGTATTCTGCTCCTGCGACAACCGGATAGTTGGCAGATAGCTGCCCGATATTCAAACAAAGATGGTCAAGATGAATGGGATTTATGTTGGAAGGAAGTATCCGAAGAGTTGGAAATTCCCATGAGGATAATTAATAAAGTTAAACGCAGTAAAGAAGCAATTATCGTTAACAATTTCTCTCGTAATATCCAGTTTGCAGGCGACCTCTATCTACAGCAAGAACAACCCCTTAGTTTTCTGTGTGCGCCTATCCTCAATCAAGGCAAACTGATCGGTATCCTTTATTTGGAAAATCATCTGGCGATTGGAGCGTTTACGAGCGATCGCGTGGAACTGCTCTCTATGCTCTGTTCCCAAGCGGCTATCTCTCTAGAAAACGCTCGCCTCTACAAACAATCCCAAGACTACGCCGAGCAATCCCAAGACTACGCCCAGAAACTCGAACAATCCCTCGAAGACCTGCAACAAGCCCAACTGCAATTGGTACAAAGCGAAAAAATGTCGGCTTTAGGAAACTTAGTTGCAGGAGTGGCCCATGAAATTAATAATCCCGTGGCATTTATTGCCGGAAACATAGATCCAGCCAGAGATTATCTGAAAGACTTATTTGGACTCCTTGACTTGTATCAGCAAGAATATCCAGAGCCAAGTGAAGTCATTGAAGAAGAAATTGAAGCCATAGATT
>NZ_JAGHZN010000125.1:0-3117 GCF_017746735.1 Roseofilum sp. Guam
TATCACTGGGTCATTCCCAAACCATGAATGATAAATACGACAAGCACCAAACTACCAGGAATCAGGTGAACCTTCTAATGGCTGACATTTCTGAAAAATCAGAAAATCAGCGTCTGAAAGATGAACTCTCCCAAGCTCAGGAAACCATTAAATCCCTAGAGGAAACTATCCTTTTCCTGAAGAAAGAAAACGCCAGACTCAATGAACTCCTGGGAGGTAACGACGACCTTCCCAGAATTGATTAGAATGCAGGCGAATCCCCTTCTACCTGGAAGGGGTTAATTTACCTTAAAAATTTAAGGTAAAACCACTACAACACCCCTATCAACTTTTAACTTAAATTTCACCACTAGGGAGTAGGAGACTGTTGGTCTGATTAACGTTAAAAATAGATTGAAGTCTATGATATAAAATGAAATCATAAGAGAAATAAATATTGTGCACTTGCAATCAGTTTACTACTACTGCACAATAGTAATGTAGCCATTAAAAGAGTTTGCCAGAAATGGAAAACACTCACATTTAAATAGGAGGAAATATCACTATAGTCAATACGGTCTATTCGCGGGAACACCCCATTAACTAACAACATTTTAGATGGTCTAATTTATCGATATTTTAGTCCACTACTTCCCACCCTATAACACCTTAAATATTGGCGATTAATTTTAAGGTAAACGTATCAGTAAATTCTGGCGATTTAGAGTGAACGTTTACCTTAAATCTCCAATTAAAATATCACCGTTTTTTCGATGAACATTAACTTATGAATAGGAGGGTGTAGGCAAGGAAAAACAAATCAGCTAATCGCCTAAAAACAATCGTACAGTAGTGAAATGACGCACAAACGAAACACGCAAGGGCTAAAACCAATCCATTCTAAGTGGAAGTCTACTAACAAAACCAAAGCCATTAGAGTGCCAGAAAATTTGGCAGAAGATACCGAACAACCTGCTGAATCTCTAGAGCTGTCTAAGGTGAAAGAAATCCTGGATGAAGCCCTAGCTTTAAAGGCTAACGCTGGCAATAAAATTAAGGATAAGATTCGTGAAGCGCTGGAGGTGATAGAGTTACTTTAAATTACTGAAAAGTGGTGTAGAATTGCAAATGTGGGATGACCACACAAAAAAATAACCGGAGGGTCATCCCCGTCCGGCTCAAAAAAAATAAATTCATGAAAAATAATAACTTTTTTAAGGGTGGTCTCGCAACGCCCTCGATTTCCGCTTCTCCCATTGTAGCAGAAAATGAGAATCGTCTTTCCCTGGAAGAGTGGAAAGATGCAGACCTTGATGATTCCGCAATCAAACGGGATTACGAGCGATCGCTGGTAAATGTGACTGATGACAAGAAGCGTATCGCTAATTTCTTGAACAGGAAGGGCTATTACGGTTCTGGGGTTTGGTACAGCGTCCCGGCTGGGGTTGACGGGGAGATTGAGATGAATGGGATTGAAGTCAAGCCCCAGGTTAAGAAGGGAGACACTAAGTACCTAAAGCCCTCTGGGGTTTCTCCTGCTTGTTATTTCCCCAGAGGGAGGGTTAGAGATTTTGAAGGATTTACAGAACGTTACGAACATCTGATAACTGATGAGGATTGGGATACCCCTCTCATCCAATTCGTCATTGCCCACCCAGAAATCCCTGGCGTATCTTCCGAGGGAGGAAAGAAGTCTCTGGCTGGAATTTGCCTGGGACATCCCACTGTTGTATTTCCTGGTGTGGGACAATGGCATTTACCGGGAGAACCCAAGAAGCTGAAACCCTTGCTGGAGGCTCTCTACCCAGAGGGGGGTACACCAAGGGAGGCTTTGGTAACCTTTGACGCAGACTTTAGAACGAACTGGAACGTTTGGATACAACTGAAGCGGTTTAGTCAGGAGATAGGGCGCCGGGGGCATATTGTTAAAATTTGCGTTTGGGAACCCGAAAAAGAGAAAGAAGGAATGGATGATTTTATTGCCCGTGGCGGCAACTTTGACGAGGTAATTAGGTTGGCTTTAACCATCGCTGAATGGGAAAAACAATTCCCAGAACCAGAGAAAAAGGAAAAGGGGGCATCCTCTAAGAAGGACAAACCTAAAAAGAACGGGGGCGATGACCCGACACCAGTAGAATTTGCTCGTCAACTAGCAACAGAAAATCGTAACCGGTGGCGTTTTCACAATGAGCAAAAGATGTGGCGAGAGTGGAACAGTAAATACTGGGAAGCTATCCCAGAGGAAAAAATCGGTGATGCCATCCACTTTGCAGCCGAATCGTGGATTAGCTCCGATAACTGGGTGGTTTCGTCGCCAAACCCTTGAGGCAACAGCATTTCGCAACGGAGTAGTGAATCTTCGGGAGATGACAATCAAGCCCCATGACCCGGAAAATTACAACACCAGCATGATTGACCGGGACTGGTGGCAACCAGAAGGAGAAGCGATCGCCGACCCAATTGAAGCGCTGAAAACCTATTGCCCAAATATTTACGAGGCGTGGAATTACGCCATGGTAGGGGATGAAAGGAAAATCCTTAAGCTGATGGCTGTATGTAACGGTGTTATAACTTGGCGATTGTCCAAGCTTCACAAATTCATTCATTTAACGGGTAGACCTGGAACCGGAAAAGGGACATTTTCCCGAATATTATCCGCATTGATTGGGGAGGAAAATACCAAAGCCTCTAAGCTTGGCAAATTGGGTGAAGATTACCAGTTGGCGCACTTCATGGATAGTCAGTTGGTCGTACTCCCCGACGAGGAAGCTACCCACTGCGACAGCGCTATGGCTAACCTAAAGAGTCTCACGGGTGGGGATACTGTCTCATACCGCCAAATTTACGGTGAAGTTGCTTCTAGCCCTTTTCATGGAACTTTGCTCGTAATCTCCAACGGAGCGCTATTCAAGAAGTCACAGAAGGCTTTAGAGAGGCGATTATGTCTAGTGGAGTTTGATGCACCAATCGTTAATCGGAACCCCCTAGCCGAAGAGCTGATGATGAGAGAGATATCCCAGCTAACCTATTGCGTCCTCTCTATGCCCCCTCAGAGAGTTGACGACCTCATCAAAGGTGTAGGGCAATTTGCTATTGCTGATTTCAAAGCGAAAGAATGGGAACTCCTTTGCGAGGAGA
>NZ_JAGHZN010000126.1:0-2838 GCF_017746735.1 Roseofilum sp. Guam
TTACAGTGACACTAATCATGCATACACAAGATATCGGCTTACATCCTCAATCAGCACGAAAGGAAAGCGCTAATCGGACTCGAACAACCTTGACCCTTTCCGATCAGACTAAGACGCTGCTCCAGAAGATTGGTAACGGTTCCATGTCTGACGGCGTTTACCTTTCGGTGGCAATCGTAGCCAAACTACTACGGCAAAAAGTTATTTCGGTTGACTTTGATAGAGAGGGAATTATCTACCGGCTCAAGGGTGACGAGATAGTTTGCAGTCCGCGATCGGGGCGTGATGAGGCGAAACAATTGCACCGGGCTGAGGTAGAGAAGCTCATCCCGACTCCCAAGCCAGAGCGTAACCCCTACGCTGGTCGGGTAATGGACAAAGAACAGTTGATGGCAACTGGTCACTTTACCGATGCTCAAGTGAGGGCAATCTTACCCGGTCATACCGTGGCAGACCGTCATGGGTACTGGTGGAGGCGGTGCGACACTCCAGGAAAAACGGGAGTTTACCGTAGGGGATTAATCAACGCTAGAGGAAGCCTGAAGGCAAACTACATCGGACTGGAGAGCGAAGATGATGATTGGGAAAAATACAGTCATGGGATAAGAGAGGTCTAGGGAATTTGCTAGAGTAGAGGGACAAAAAAAGAGCCACTTTATTTCACAGAAGGTTCTATACCGCATTCTGTTAATAGAATGCGGACAACTATCATAGAGGAGAAACGATAGTAAAGGGCTGTAGCCTGTGGAAAACACACTCGGTTCTGACGTAATGCGGAAAACTGGAAAGATGGATAAGTCCGATCGCCGGTTCTTAACGGCGGCGGAAGTAGATCGGCTGATGGTAGCGGCTGGGCAATCCAAGCGAAACGGAACCCGAAACCGGTTGATGATTCTGCTGGCGTTCCGGCATGGTCTGAGGCGATCGGAGTTGGTTGGGTTGAGATGGGAGGCTGTAGATTTCCCCAACGCTCTCCTGACGGTTACCCGATTAAAAGGGGGAATAGACAGCCGTCACCCGATCCAAGCTGATGAGATGAGATTAATTCGGAGGTGGAAACGGGAGCAAGGGGGTAATTGTTCCTGGTTGTTCCACACTCCCCAAGGTTCTCCCATGTTGCCAGACAGCTTTAGGAAAATCCTCAGAAAAATAGGAAAGGATGCCGGGTTTGATTTTCCCGTGCATCCTCATATGCTAAGACATGGGTGTGGTTACGCGCTGGTAGAGCAGAATCAGAATCTAAGGTCAATTCAGCATTATCTAGGGCATAAGGCAATCAAGAATACCCTGATATATACAGAGCTAAATCCTAGAGCCTTCAAAGATTTCTGGAAGTAAAGCTTAAGTCATTCCTTCCTCATTCCCGGTACATCGTAAAAAGTTTTATCCAGTAACACAACAGTTTTAGCTGAATCCATCTTCTCCTTCCCTCTCGTATTGACGTATATCCTGAATTTTACAAGCACCCTGATACCTCCCCAATCCATAAGGAACAGAGCCAGGATTAGCTATCTCTTTTTCCATCCCCTCGAAAATAGCAGCGACAGCCTCCCCAAAAGCTTGCCCATCAAAAGTTCCGTCTTCGTTTAGATAGTGACAATAATGAAGCGAGATTTCATCTTCCCTTAAAGAAGGAAGATGAAACTCTAGAGTGATGTACCGCAGGGATGGTGCTTCTGTAACCATAAGCTCAAACTCCTTTAGGCTCTTGTAACTCTAAATATTCGAGATAATAATCTAAAAGCTTCCTACCAGTAGCGGTCTTGCATCTACCGTCACTTTGCCAGACCCAATTAAGTGCAGGAAAAAATATTTCCTTTTTCAGGGGCACGTAAACCTTGTCAACCCCAGCCATTCACTCCTCCTTTTTTGTTACTATCCGTTGGGCTAATCTTCTCAGCAAAAATCTTTGCATGACAGGATGGTATATAGCATAAGTCTTGAGGTTCTCAAGCTCTTCAAATTGGTCGTAATACGATAAAATTTCTTTTAGTCTTTCACTAAATTCCTTTGAGCTACACCCTGGATTTTCTCTCTCAATCTCCTCTAACAAGTTGGCGCAAAATATTGTGTAGTTGGAGAGTGTCATCTCCCCTTGATTTAGCAACTGCTCAGGCGTTGGTAGAACTATCATAGGTATACGTTAGCAGTTCCCCCTCCAGTCTTTAGCCCACATAAAATCAACCTCAGCCCCAATTGCGCATTCTTTGTCTTCTTCCCTATCTCCAACCATTCCGGAAATAGCTTTAGGGCTTGACGTTGTTCAGCGATACACGCCTCAGAGGCTAGGAAGGACTCTCTAATTTGCTTCATTAGCTGCAATCCTCCTACGACACGATTGAAATCAAAGCTCCGTAGTCGGTTGAGAATATCCCATTTAAACGGGCGTTCCCACGGCTGCTGCGGCGGCATTAGCCTCTTTCTGGATGGTCATTAGCCGGGTAACTAAAGTATTTTCCTCAGCGCAGCACTTAAATATGCTGTTGGTTCTGTTGGCGTTGGAGTAGGGGTAGGGGTTGGTGTGGGAGATGGAGAGCCACCAACTAAATTGGAGTCGTAAGTTCCATAGAGGAAAACTTCCTTTAAATGCCATTCATTTTGCCCGCATTGAATGAGGATAAATCGCTTGGTTTGGTTAATGGCAATCTCTCCGTTCAGAAAATCAGAAAAGCCGGTGGAAGTAAAGGTAATCCCATCATCTGAAGTTTGTATTGTTCCCTTGGCCCGATGGGGGATATCTCCAAAGGAATGAGTACCGTTTAAGTTCCTCTACCAGGTTCCCATACCTTTTGGGACTTCCACTGCTGTTGGGCTAAGAAATGTCATCGTAAAACACCG